>JALUYM010000068.1 GCA_027018745.1 Bacteroidales bacterium
GGCGATAAGTTCCTGGTCATAAGGCTGACTCATATCGGGAAAGCGTGGCCCCAGTTCATCCATATTTTTGCCCACCAGTGGATTTCCCGGCAGCATATTGATATGGTCTTCAATAATCATGAGCGATGCTTTGGGAAGATCCAGATTGATGGCACCGGCGGCATTGGACACAAACAAATAATTGATACCCAACAGTTTCATGATACGTACCGGATAAGTAACCTCTTGTAAAGAATAGCCTTCGTAAAAATGAAACCGGCCACTCATCACCAGCACTTTTTTACCTCCCAGCATACCATAAATCAGTTTGCCCGAATGGGACTCAACAGTGGACACCGGAAAATGGGGAATGTCTTTGTAATTAACAGAACGTTCCACTTTCACATCATTAGCCAGGCTTCCCAGACCGGTTCCCAGAATAATACCAACCTCCGGATTTTCCACTCCCTTACTTCGGAGAAAAGCCACAGTTTCCTTCATTTTTTCTATCATAACTTTCACTTTTTACGCCACAAAACTATAAAATTCCTCCTTTTAAGGAAACGAAAAAACACAAAAGAGTCCTTTAGGCAAATACTCTTTTGAAGACCAAGGAGTTAGATTTCTTTCATGGATTGATCCGGCAACCATCCAATACTCCCGTTTTGCAGTCTGATCTTTCTCCATCCATCCACTTCATCAAGCAACCGTACTTTAGTCCCCTGATGAATAACGAACAAATCGACGGAATTGGGTGTAGGTGAGCTTTTTGCCGTTATCGTTGGAACGAAAATAATGGCTTCATTGTAATGTTGTATATAATATTTCTTTTGCGAGGCCAATCCGAAAGAGGCCACCGAAGCCAGCAACATGATAACGCCGAAGAAAAAGGAAAGTTTTTTTGCCCCGCGCCTGTGCGACAAAATAAAAATACCCACAAGCAAAACGAACAAGGAAAAAGAAACAAGCGAAAGAATGGCCCATGTGTTGGCATCAAACAAGTCATAAAAATAGTTCCACCATCGTTTCAGGAACATCTGGGGCACCTTGTCAATCTTGTCCGGGATCATGGTGTTGGCAAGGTTAATATTATACAGGATCTCGGGGTTGTTTGGGTCCAGTTTTTTGGCTTTCTCAAAATAAAGTATAGCCGATGGAATATCTTTTTTACGAAAATAAGCATCGCCGAGATTGAAATACAGTTTTGGAGAAACCAATCCCATTTTCAGCACACGCTTGTACATGTTAATGGCAGTATCGTACTGCTGATGGTCATAAGCCCGGTTCCCACGCATCATCAAAGAGTCGGCATTGATAGCCAAAGCTTGAATGGAAAAGACCACCAGCAGCAAAAACAAAATATATTTTCCTGTCTTTTTCATTTTTCAGTTCATTTTAATGATCTTTCCGCCTGCATAATAGCGTTCAAAGCTTCCGAGTAAATATTTTCCATTTTCCCTTTTGTATCGCCGGGAGCAAAACGGGCATATTCAATACTGTTCAGCGTATTGATGAATGATTGAATAGTTTCAGCGGCCACATTCTTTTTCTCCAGCAGGTCTTTGACAGTATCCATGGAAAGGTTAGCTTTTTGCAGATCAAACTTATCGGAAATATAGCCCCACAAAGCCTGGGCAATTTCATCGTAAAACGCACGGTCGTTACCCTGCTTTTTCATTTTTTGTGCGTCGGTAAGGCGACTTCGGGCAATTTTTTGTGCTTTCCGGTTCTTGATCAGCGACACGTTGGCTTTCCGTTTTTTCAAAGTATCCCACCAGATCAAAACCAACAGCAACAAGAAAACAGGCAAGGCAAACAAAACATAATACAATGTAGTTCCGAAAAGGAAATCGTTGGCCGGGTGCAAGGCAAACGGGCCTTCCATAATATGCCGGATATCCCTGCCGATAATACGGATCCCCTGCTGGTTAGTTGTTGTGTAAGCAATACCCATATCTTTTCCTTTTTTTACATGAATTTGAAAAGATTTTGTGTGCAAAACGTGGTACTGCCCGTCCTGAGGATTGAAAAAACAGAATTTCACCGACTTAATGGTATAATCACCTGCCGTCCGGGGAATAGCAAGATAATCAAACTCTTTAGAACCTGAAATGCCTTGGTTGGTTTTGTTTATTTTGGTACTAATTCTCGGATCGTAGGTTTCAAAATCACTGGGGAATGCCACATTGGGAGTCCCAATCAAACCAATACTTCCTTTACCACTGATCACCACTTTTAATGTAAGGGCATCGTTGGTTTTCAGATGGGTTTTGTCCACACTGCTACTCAAAGTATAATTACCAACGGCTCCGGAAAAACAACCAGGTTTTCCTTTGGTTGGAAGCGGTTTCACATTAAAATACAATGCATTAGAAATAAGTTTTTCCTGAACAGTACGTACATTTTGGTTAAAAAACGGATCGTTGAAGAAAGCATTGAACGGATTGTTACCGGATACGGGGGTCTTCAACCTGATCTGCACGGCGCAGTCCAGTTCCATGGGATCAATGACCAGTTTTCCGGTTTGCTGGGGAAAAAGGGCAAGCTTACGGATGACAGCTACCACATAGCGGTGACCGTTGATCATTTCGTTGTGTTGTTGCAGGGAAGAATTGTTTCCCAGCAAATCTTTGGACCAAAAACCTTTAAACGAAGCTACCTTGTTGAGGCTCAAATTGGTTACAGGAACACGTGTATAAATACGGTAAGTAACGATCACCTGTTGTCCCAGGTAGGGATGGGTATTGTTTACAGTAGCTTTGATGTACACATCTTTACTACTGACCTTAGCAGCAGTGGAAGCAGCCGGTCGTTGGGCTGGCTGCGTCGTGGCCCCTGTGTTGCCAGAGGATGAATTGGCCGGTGCAGCAGCTTGCTGTGCGGAAGGGGCACTTCCTTTTACGACTTTTATTTTCAGGCTATTGGATGTATACCTTCTGCCTCTCACTTTTATGGTGGCCGGCCCTATGGTAACATTGCCGGAATGGGTTGCCATAACAATGTAAGAATAGGTAACGCTGTAGGATTGGCTCATTTTTCCATTGATAAACTGAATGCTGGAGCTGCTTGAAGTATTGGGCCCTGACAGGATTTCCAGGCCGTCGAAATCGGCAGGAGGGGAAAAATTTCTGCCATTGGCGTTTACTTCATATACAATCTGAAACTGCTGTCCCACTACCACCTGGTGACGAGACCGGGCAGTGAAAGTTATATTATTACCGGCCCAGGCTCCCTGCCAGACAAACAGTAACAGAAATATGATATACAATCCCTTTTTTCTCATCGCATCGCTGCCTTTAATATCTTTCAAAAATAAGGATATTTTTCAACTTGCTGCTAAACAAAAATTGCACCAAATCAATGAGTGTCATGTTGTTTTTACCAATTAATAACATATGACTTGGCTTTAATGGCTTTGGCCCGTTCTTTTTCCAATTTCCTTAACGTATTCTTTTCACTGTTTCTTAAAGCATTCAGGATACGTTGTGCATCCTGCGGCGAGATCTGCTGTTTCTTCCGCCCGCCTTTGTTCTGTTGATTTTTATTTTGTTGATTTTTCTTCTTATTCTGATTCTTGTTATTTTTCTTGTTTTGGTTTTTTTTGTTTTGTTTTTTATTCTGTTTATTTTTCTTTTTTTGCTGTTTCTTCTTCCTGAGCATCTTCCGGGCATAAGTAAGGTTATACTTAGCGTTCATGTCTGTGGGATTACGCAGGAGCGATTGAATATAGGAAGCAATACTTTTTTCGTATTGTTT
>JALUYM010000069.1 GCA_027018745.1 Bacteroidales bacterium
GTCCTCCGAAATCAGGCCTTGGATGCCTTTAAGGAGTTTCTTCCTGATGAACCGAGATGGCCAAAAGTTGGAGAGAAACTAATTAGTAAGAATAGAAGAATTTATGTTTCAACATATCCTACAATGTTGAATATTATCAGGAATGAAGAGTATTCGCTTTCGCCACACTTCTTTGATTTGGTTGTAGTTGACGAAAGTCATCGCTCTATTTACAATACTTACGGCGAAATTCTCGACTATTTTATGGCGATTACACTTGGTTTGACGGCTACCCCGAAAGATGTTATTGACCATAATACTTTTAAACTCTTCGATACGGAAGATGGTGTTCCCACTTTTGCCTATTCGTATGAAGAAGCCGTAAATCACGACCCGCCCTATCTTTGTGAATTTCAGGTAATGAAAATTAAAACAAAGTTTCAGGATGAAGGAATAAGCAAACGAACGATTAGCCTCGAAGAACAAAAAGTACTCATTCTTGAAGGGAAAGAAGTTGAAGAGATAAACTATGAGGGCACTGACATAGAAAAAAAGGTTATCAATAAGGGAACCAATGTTACAATTGTCAGGGAATTTATGGAAGAAAGCATTAAAGACCCACAGGGGGTTTTGCCCGGTAAATCCATATTCTTTTGTACAACAAGGGCACATGCGAGGAGAATAGAGCAAATATTTGATGCTTTGTATCCTGAATATGCAGGCGAACTTGCCAAAGTAATCGTTTCTGACGACCCGAGAGTTTACGGCAAAGGCGGACTGCTTGACCAGTTTAAAAAGAACGATATGCCAAGGGTAGCCATAAGTGTGGATATGCTTGATACGGGTATTGATATTCGTGAACTGGTAAACTTAGTTTTTGCAAAACCCGTTTATTCCTATACCAAATTTTGGCAGATGATTGGCCGGGGTACAAGGCTTTTAGAACCTGTGCAGATAAAGTCCTGGTGTCCGGAAAAAGATGTTTTCCTTATTCTGGATTGCTGGGATAATTTTGAATATTTCAAGTTACAGCCCAAAGGGAAAGAAATCAAACAATCATTGCCCTTACCGGTACGTTTTGTCGGTGTCAGGATAAATAAGATTGAGAAAGCATTGGAGAAAGGCGAAAAGGAGATTGCCGGCAAAGAGATTAATCTTTTAAGGGAGCAAATACACGAATTGCCGGAAGAGTCTGTTGTTGTACAAGAAGCTAAACCAGATTTGGCAAAAGTTGAGGATGATGCCTTTTGGAATTCGCTGACGCTAAAAAAAACGGAGTTCCTAAAGAACATTATAAAGCCATTGTTTAGAACAGTTTCGCAGGTTGATTTTAAGATTATGCGGTTTCGCAAAGATATTCTGGAGGTTTCCCTTGCTCTCCTTGAAAGGGACAAAGATAGATTCGATACGCTTAAAGAAGGTGTGATAGAGGTTGTAAGCGAATTGCCAATGTCTGTTAATGTTGTGGCGAGGCAAAAAGATTTCATAAATGAAGTATTAACACAGGGTTATTGGCAAAGGGTAGATGATGCCGGACTTGATATTCTGGCTGATATAATTTCGTCTTTAATAAAATACAGACAGGAAGAGACTAACCCGACTGAGATTGAAAAATTTAACTTTACCGATGTGGTAAAAACAAAAGAAATGGTGGAGTTCGGGCCGGAACATCAGGCAGTTAGCATAAGTAAATATAAAGAAATGGTAGAGGCTAAAGTCACTGCTTTGGTAAATAGTAATCCAATCTTACAAAAATTGAAAAACGGAGGAGAAATATCAGAAAAAGAAAGCCAAAAACTTGCAGAACAGTTACAAAATGAAGACCCTCACATTACAGAGCCTCTGTTACAAAAAGTTTACAAAAACCGTAAAGCCCGCTTCCTCCAGTTTATTAAACATATTCTGGGTATAGAATTTCTTGAAACTTTTGATAATCAGGTGAGCAAGGCTGTTGAACAATTTATTAAAATGCACTCTAACCTTACAACAAGCCAAATAGAGTTTCTTCACCTGTTAAGGGATTTTATTATTGAACGAGGGGAGATTGAAAAAAAGGATTTAATCCAATCGCCTTTTACAATTATACATCCTAAAGGAATACGCGGGGTTTTTTCTCCTTCTGAAATAAAAGAAATTTTGAAATTAACTGAAAACCTGGTTGCATAAATGGATAGTGAATCAAACAGAGTGGAATTTAAGTTGGAATTGACCGATGACCTGGAAAAAGAGGTGGTCGCATTTCTGAACTATCACGAGGGGGGAGTGATTTATTTTGGAATCGATAAAAGAGGTAATGTTATCGGTTTGCAGGATATTGACGCTGTGCAGCTTAAAATAAAAGACCGGCTGAAAAACAATATTTTGCCTTCTTGTATGGGGCTGTTTGATGTTGTTAGCGAGAAAAGGGAAGGTAAAAATATCATTAAGCTGATAATTGCCAGCGGATATGAGAAGCCCTATTATATTAAGAAGAGGGGGATGTCGGAAAAAGGCTGTTTTTTGCGGGTTGGGTCTGCAGCAGAGCCTATGCCGGTATCTATGATAGAGGATTTGTTCTCCAAACGGACGCGTAATTCTTTGGGGAAGATTGTCTCAAACAGACAAAACCTTTCGTTTCAGCAATTAAAGATTTACTATCAGGAAAAAGGGTATGAAATAAACGACTCTTTTCTTGAGAATCTTGATTTATATACTCCCGATCACCGGTTTAATTATGTGGCTTACTTGCTTGCCGATGTCAATTCGGTTTCAATAAAGGTGGCAAAATATGCCGGAAAAACCAAAAGCGATTTAATAGAGAACGAAGAATACGGTTACTGTTCGTTGATTAAGGCCACTGAGCAGGTTCTCAATAAACTTGAGGTTGAAAATAAAACGTACACGAAAATTACCGGAAAAGCGAAAAGGCTTGAACGCAAAATGATAAACAGCAGGGCATTGCGTGAAGCCTTGATTAATGCTATGGTGCATAATGATTATACCAGGGAGGTTCCTCCCGTTGTTGAAATTTATTCCGACAGGTTGTCTATCACTTCGTACGGCGGATTGATTCCAGGGTTAAGTAGAGAAGAGTTTTTTGCCGGTCGTTCCATGCCGCGCAACAGGGAACTGATGAGGGTTTTTAAAGACCTCGACCTTGTGGAACAACTTGGTTCCGGTATCCATCGTATCCTGGAGGCTTACGATACTTCCGTTTTTAAAATCTCTGAAAACTTTCTTGAAATATGTTTCCCCTTTGAGCAAGATTATCTCGATAGCCTTGAAGGTGGCTCAATAGGTGGTATAAAAGGTAGTATAAAAGAAGGTGGTGCAATAGGTGGTGCAATAGGTGGTGCAATAGGTGGTGCAATGGATAATTTAACCGACAGACAAAAGGAGATTTTAGAACTGATTATCGAAAATAATAAAATAAGCTATCGTAATATTGCCAAGAAAATAGGGATTAATGAATCAGCAGTACTTAAACATATTGGCATCTTAAAAGAAAAAAATATCATTACCCGTATCGGCGGAACACGCGGATATTGGAAAATAAATATTGAAGAATAACATTATGAGTTTATTACAAAACAATCCGGAAATAAAAAGCAAAATAAATGACTTATGGAATAAGTTTTGGAGTGGTGGAATATCCAATCCGTTAACAGCCATTGAGCAAATTACCTATTTGCTTTTTATGAAAAAACTGGACGAAAACGACCTTGAAAATATTTCCAATGCCGAATTTGCCGGTGCAAAATATACATCTATCTTTACCGGAACCTTTTATCTGACAAAGGAAGACGAGGAAAAGAAACAAAACGGAATTGATAAGCAAAAACTCCGCTGGAGCGAGTTTAAGCACCTGCCTGCCGCCGAGATGCTTGAACTGATTAACCGTTATGTATTTCCTTTCCTGAAACAACTCAACGGCGAACATTCTCCCTTTGCTCATCATATGAAAAATGCGGTTTTCATTATCCCAAAACCATCTCTTTTACAGGAAGCTGTTTCGGTTATTGACGAGATTTTTGAGGCAATGGAACGCGATGCCAGAGAAAAAGGGCAGGATTTTCAAGACATACAAGGTGATGTGTATGAAATGCTTTTAAGCGAAATAGCCACAGCAGGTAAAAACGGACAGTTCCGTACCCCACGGCACATTATAAAACTTTTGGTCGAGCTGGTTGCTCCGCAGTTGGGGCACCGCATTGCAGACCCGGCTTGCGGGACAGGCGGGTTTCTGCTTGGGGCTTATCAATATCTTGTAACGGAACTCGACAAAGAAAAAGACAAACACCAACCCGACGAAGACGGTTTTATCCGCAGCAGTAAGTCTGCTCTGCTTAATGAAAAAACCAAAGAAATTCTCGGCAAAAGTTTGCAAGGATATGACATTGATGTAACGATGGTGCGTTTGGGCTTAATGAACCTGATGATGCACGGCATTGATAATCCGCAAATAGATTATAAAGACACTTTGAGCAAAAGTTACAATGAAAACGCAGAATACGATATAGTGCTTGCCAATCCGCCATTTACCGGTAGCATCGACAAAGGTGATATCAACGAAGAATTGGAACTAAAAACCACCAAAACCGAACTGCTTTTTGTGGAGCGGATTTTTAAGATGCTGAAAATTGGCGGGACTGCCGGAATGGTGGTGCCGCAAGGTGTTTTGTTTGGAACGGGAAAAGCCTTTAAAGAAGCCCGCAAACTGATGATTGAAAAATCCGAACTCAAAGCCGTTATCTCTATGCCAAGCGGAGTGTTTAAACCTTATGCAGGTGTAAGTACAGCACTTTTGATTTTTACCAAAGGAGGTACCACCGAAAAGGTTTGGTTTTACGATATGGAAAGTGATGGTTACAGTTTGGATGATAAACGCGATAAACTGGACGGCTACGGCGATTTGCAGGATATTGTTACGCAATATAAAAACCGTAATCCCCAAACAGAGCAAAACCGCAAAGGCAAATTCTTTTTTGTGCCCAAACAGGAGATTGTGGATGAAGGCTGCGATTTAAGTTTCGCACGGTACAAAGAGGACGTTTTTGAAGAGATAACATACGAAAAACCGCAGGAAATACTTGAAAAACTCATCGGTGAAAACGGACTGGAAAAAGAGATTGTCAAAGGGTTGGAAGAATTAAAGGAAATGATTTAAGGGTATGGGAATTAAATATTATAAAATAGAAGACGTTTTTACCTTTCTGCCAAAATCTAAACACAAAGCAGGTGAAGGTTTAGACGCTGGTAAATACCCTTTTTTCACATCAAGTCCTGAATTAACAAAATATATTGATATTGCTAAATATAAAGGAGAAAGTTTAATCTTTGGAACAGGAGGAAAAGCAAGTATTCATTATGCTAAGTTCCAATTTTCCACATCAACAGACTGTATTGTTATACAGGCAAAAGACAGTAATATTATTTTTGTTCAGTATTGCTATTATTATTTAAAAACAAATTTTCAGGTAATAGAAAATGGGTTCCACGGAGCAGGATTAAAACATATCTCAAAAGAGTATATTAAAAAAATCAAAATCCCCATACCTTACAAAGATGGCAAACCCGACCTCCTCACCCAAAAACGCATAGCCAAGATACTTTCGCATACCGAAACATTGATTGCCAAACGCAAAAAAAGCTTTCAAATGCTCGATGAATTTGTAAAAGCTACTTTTTTGGAGATGTTTGGAGACCCGGTGAGAAATGAAAAGGGGTGGGAAAAGAAACTGATTTCAAATGTGTCAAGTTCTAGATTAGGCAAAATGTTAGACGGAAGTAAGTTCACTGGTGAAAATTTAAAACCATATTTAAAAAATTCTAATGTTCTTTGGTTTCATTTTGATTTAGAAGAATTATCCCAGATGGATTTTGAAGCTAATGAACAAAAAGAGTTTGAGTTAAAATACGGCGATGTATTAATGTGTGAAGGTGGGGAAATTGGAAGATGTGCAATATGGAAAGAAGAAATTGAAGAGTGTTATTTCCAAAAAGCAATTCATCGGATAAGATTGAATAATGAAATTATTAGCCCTGAATATTTTGTTTTTATGTTTTGGAGATTAACTATAAATGGAGGTTTGAAAAAGTTTACTGGTACTGCTACAATTTCGCATTTGACAAGTGAAAAACTTAAAAAAATAAAAATCCCAGTTCCCCCACTTCCCCTACAAAACCAATTTGCCAAAATCGTAGAAAAAACCGAAGCCCTGAAAAAACAGTTTAAACAAAGTTTGCAGGAGTTGGAAAACCTTTACGGCAGTTTAAGCCAAAAAGCTTTTAAAAGCGAACTGGATTTAATCAGGGTGAAGATTGTTGAAGGGCAAACCGGCGGGCCGGAACAAGAAGTGCGGTTTCTGGAAGAAGCTGTTTAAGCAGCAAGATAAAAGGGGAGCCCCTTAATCTGATGTGGGTGTCCCCAAAAAACAAACGCCTGTAAACTTTTGGTTTACAGGCGTTTAATTTTTGCTTTTGTAGTCCGTACGGGATTTGAACCCGTGTTACCAGGATGAAAACCTGGCGTCCTGACCTGGCTAGACGAACGGACCTTGGTCGTTTTGGAGGTGCAAAAATAGTAAAATATTTATTCCTCAAAATTTTTTTAAAAGAAAATTCTTCTTTTTTCAATCTTCTTCTTCCTGGTCAGGATAGAACCTGAACCCAAGCCGTTTACCTGTCCTGAAAGCCATGGTGCTCAACGTATTTTTCATTTCATCCACACTGATCAGTTTGACCTGTTCGTAAGGTGGGGTTAACAGATCGAATCCAATGGTGTATCGGATGGCCGCAGTTATGATTTTATCTACCGAATCATTTGTTATTATACTGTGCCTGAAATTTTTATACAAAAATCCCAATTCACTTTTCCCTTCAATAAAATAGTGCTGCTCTTTGTTTATGAGCACCCGGCCAATGAGGTATCCCAGGTCGTTCAGCCGGTTGTATTTGAAGGAGTCGCTCAGGAAGTTATAGATGTGAATGATGCCACAGTAGGAACGTTCTTTGTCCTCTTTGATGTAAGTGCTGCGCATGACGTTGTGGTCGCGCGGAATTTCAAAAATATTGGAATGCATGAGAAAGAACAAAATATCACCTCCGAATTTTAATGAAAATTCAAAAGTTCCGTGTTCTTCCATTTCCATGGGAACATCGTATTTTAAATGTTTCTTGGCTGTGGTGGTATATTCTTTTGCCAGCTCGCCTGATATGGTTTTAAACAGGCTGAAGGCTTCCTGGGTTGCATTAAAAACTTCCTGTTTCATGGAAGATTTTTCAATGGTTTCCCGGAAAAGTTTCTCGTGGGGGCTTTGTGGTTTTTTTGTCATATGAATATTATTCAAAGGTAAATGAAAGCATGAATATTTTGGAATGCAGTTGGTTTATGCTTTCCGAATAAATGGTGTTGTCGTCGACAATCAGGTTTCTCAACCCGAAAATCATTTTGGCTTCCACGCCCAGTTTAAAATATGCGTTGTAGAAATCGAAACCGGCGCCTATTTCTGCACCGACATCATGAGTGTGTAAAATGATAATCCCGTTTCCTGTTTTCTGTTGTTTTGTTTTTTTTGCCGCGGCGAGGTCAATGGCATAATTAATGCCCCCTATGAAGTAGGCCCCGTAATTTCCTTTTCGCCAGGATCGGTATTTCAGCAGCAAAGGAAGGGAAATATAAGTGGAATTAACCTTCTTTTGAACAATAAAATTTGTAATAGAATCCACCCGTGATCCGCCCAGGCCGGCTGTCCGGATACTGTAATTCAAATTTCGGCTGCCAAATGAGAGGGTAGGAATAAACCGCAGGTCAAGGTGTTTCACAAGACGGAGGTTTCCCAGAATTCCTACAGAGAAACCGGGTGAAATAGAAGCAGTTATGGAATTAATATGAATGGAGTCGGCTGTAAAATCCGGCGATTGTTTTGCACTCCAGTTGATTTGCGAAAGGTTTTTGATGGGCCTTACCGAAAAGTTCATGGTATTTATCCCCAAAATAAAACCGAAATGATAAGGTTGTTCATTGTATCCCTGCAGGTTCAAAACGACACGTTGTGCCATGGTTTTGCCATGGATCAGAAAAAGGAAAGGGACAACAAGAAAAATGAATAGAACCTGTTTTTTCAATGTGATTGAATTTTCTTTCTGTTTATAACGCTGCGATTGTTTTTATAGTATTTTCACCATGAAAATTCCAAATCCTGCTTGCTATTTAATGGCAGAGTACAAAGTGGCAATACCAAAAGTCAGTCTTTTTTGTCCCGGATTTTTAAATCCCACTTTTTTCAAAACATACAGAAAATCTTTGTTTTCAGGAAAACGTGCTACCGATTGGGGCAGGTAGGTATAAGCCGATTTATCTTTAGATACCATACGTCCGACGGCCGGAAGGATATGGTTAAAATAATATTGATAAACCTGTTTCATGGGAAAAGAGGCCGGCTTTGAAAATTCAAGGATGGCTGCTTTTTTCCCTGGTTTCAGCACGCGGTACATTTCGCGGAGGCCTTTTTCAAGGTTTGCATAGTTGCGTACGCCAAAAGCTACTGTAATGGCATCGAAATGGTTGTCTTCAAACCGGATGTTTTCAGAGTCACCGGATTTTAGTTCAATAACATTCTCCAGCTTTTTTTTTGCTATTTTTTTTCTGCCTATTTCCAGCATGTCTTCTGCAATGTCAATACCGATGATTTTTTTTACAGGAAGTTTTGCCAGTTCGATGGCGAGGTCGCCGGTTCCTGTGGCAACATCCAGGATGATTTCAGGCTGATCGGGGGTTAGTATTTTTCTGACTTTTCTCCGCCAGATTTTGTCGATACCGGCTGAGAGCAAATGGTTCAGAAGGTCGTATTTGGGTGCGATGTTGTTAAACATGCTTTGCACCATTTCTTTTTTTGCTTGTGTGTTTGGTTTCATGGCAGGTTTTGATTCCCGAGAAGGCTGATGGCATCGGTGATGAATTTTTCTTTATTGATGGGGACTACACCTGCTTCTTCACAGACCATTCCGCCGGCCAGATTGGAAAGCAGTGCAATATTTTCGGGATCCAGCCCGCATGTCAGGCACAACGAAGCCACACTGATAACTGTATCTCCTGCTCCGGAAACATCAGCAACATTACGGCGTTGTGCCGGAAGCAAAGCCTCTTTGCTTTCCCCGTTTTCGTCCCAATAAATGAAAACGCCCTTTTCGGAAAGCGTATTTAAAATGATTTTGGTATTTAAAATGCCTGATAATTGCCTGGCTGCCAGACTAAGTTCCTCCTTATCGGGAGAAAGTGCTGCCATATCAAGTCCTTCGCGCATTTCAGCCAGGTTGGGTTTAAACAGCGTAATGTTCCTAAAGGCCATGAAATTGCGCTTTTTGGGGTCCACCGTTACCGGGATATCCATTTCTTCTGCCATTTCTGTGACAAAGTCAATCAGTTCCGGTGTAATAACCCCTTTGTCATAATCCTGAAAGATGATCACATCAATTTCTTCGGTTTTCAGGATTTTATCGATGCGGCTGCACAGTTCATGAAAAACTTCATTCTTCAGAGGAACTGATGTTTCTTCATCTACCCGCAGCATTTGGGTGTTGTTGCCAAAGACCCGGAATTTTGTTGTGGTATGCCGGTGAGGGCTTTCAATGATACCTGTATCTTCCATTCCTGCGTTCAGCATGAGCGCACGCAAAGTTTGTCCTTTATCATCAGTACCAATGACAGAGCACATGACTGGTCTGGCACCGAGGCTCCGAATGTTCATCCCCACATTGGCAGCGCCGCCCAGGCGTTCCTCCCGCCGGATGACAGTAACAACAGGAACGGGTGCTTCGGGTGAGATGCGTTCCACTTTGCCCCAAATATAAGAGTCGAGCATGACGTCACCAATAATAAGTGCTTTTTTATTGTTAAAAGCTTCAAAAAGAGAAGTTAACCTGTCAACTGTCAATGCCATATCCTGTTATATTAAATTTTTCAGCGCGGTTTTTATACGTTTCATGGCTTCTTCGAGCAGATCGATGGAAGTGGCATACGAAATACGCACACATCGCGGGTCACCAAAGGCATCTCCCGTAACCAGTGCTACATTTGCTTTATCAAGAAGGTACAGACAAAAATCTGTGGCATTGTGAATGGTTGTTTCCCCATCCGATTTTCCAAAATAACTGCTTACGTCGGGGAACAGGTAAAAAGCACCTTCCGGGACATATGTTTTTATGCCGGGGATATCTTTGATTTTTTCTACAAGGAGGTCGCGGCGGTTTTTGAAAGCGGAAACCATAACATGAATATATTCAGAATCTTGCGGTGGGTTCTGAATCGCTTTCAACGCGGCCATCTGTGAAATGGTTCCCGGTCCGGATGTATATTGCCCCTGCAATTTAGTACAGGCTTTTGCCAAAAACAGCGGGCCGGCCATATAACCAATTCTCCACCCGGTCATAGCATAACATTTTGAAACACCGTTAACCACAACTGTCTGGTCTTTGATTTCCGGAAATGATGCCAGGCTTACGTGTTTTCCGTTGTATATAATATGTTCATAAATTTCATCGGAAACGACGAGTAAATCAGGATATTTTTTCAACACCTCCGCCAGGTCTGCCATTTCTGCAACCGTATAGACCATTCCGGTAGGATTGGAAGGTGAATTGAACAAAAAAGCTTTGGTTTTTTTGTTGATGGCAGCAGCCAGTTTTTCGGGCCTCAGCTTAAAATGATTTTCAATATCCGTGGGCAGCGCTACCACTTTTCCGCCGGCCAGTTTGATAATATCGGCATATGAAACCCAGTAAGGGGCAGCGATAATTACTTCATCCCCCGGATCAAGAATGCTGAGGAAAATATTGGCCAGCGACTGTTTGGCGCCATTGGAAATAACTATTTGTTCCGGAGGATATTCCAGGTTGTTATCCCGTTTGAGTTTTTCGGAAATGGCTTCCTGTAATATTTTAAAACCGGCTACGGGTGGATAATGGGTTATGTTGTTGTTAATGGCGTCCTTTGCTGCATCTTTTACAGGGTCAGGGGTGTTGAAATCTGGTTCGCCAATACTCAGGTTGATTATGTCCAAACCCCGGGCTTTCAATTCACGGCTGCGGCGTGTCATTTCGAGCGTGGCCGATTCGGCTATGTTTTGTATCCGTTGAGAGATAATACTGTTCTTCACTTTGTCCGTTTTTTTAAGTTGCGCAAAGATAGAAAATCTATATAAAATAGTTTGAAACAAAATGATCATTCATGCGAGGATGGGTTTCGAGGTTTATTTCTAATCTAATGCGCTAAGTATTTTATCAGGCCAATAAAAACTTTGTTACTTTTATATGAAGTCATTTTTAAAATTTTTTATCGGATAAATCAAAATCAGTCGATAAATTCCATTATTCCCTTCTACCGGAGGGGTGTAGGGGCAGGTTCATTTAAAAAGCTATTTATCGGCTGATTTTATGATAGTTAAAAACACTTGCAATGGGAATATTTGCTGTTGAGTAGTAACGCTGATTTGCAAGTTTTTATAATTGAGTTATATTTTAAACTTTAAACAACTTCGATATCTTGCCCCTGACGGGACACACAAATAATGACTTGCTTTTTAAAACCCTGGGCATTAAAACAGGAATCTGGCCGTTGTACTGTGGACAAAATGGTGCCGGTTTATAATGTTTTCAGGAATGAAAAATAAGTTGTTATTTTGTAAAACATTCAGCGGAATCGTCCCAAAAGCATTTTTATGGGGGAAATTTTTGATATTCAAACAGTTGTTGTTATTGGTTCGGGAAATGTGGCCGGTCATTTGGCCAAAGCGTTCCGGGAAGCCGGCCGGAGCATTTTACAGGTTTTTTCGCCTGACACCGGCCATGCCTCTTCATTGGCTGAAAAAGTCGGTGCAGAAGTTGCCAGCCGGCTTTTTGCGGTTACAAAGGAGGCAGACCTTTATCTGTTGGCAGTTCCTGACAAAAAAATTACTACTGTTGCCGCCCGACTGCCTTTGGTGAAAGGAATTGTTTGTCATACTTCCGGAATAACCCCGTTGAATGTTTTGGCACGGTTTGAAAATTACGGTGTTTTTTATCCGTTGCAGACTTTTTCGAAAGAGAGGGTACCCGATATTAGCCAGGTGCCGTTTTGTCTGGAAGCATCGTCGGATATTGTTTATAACAGATTACAAACGCTTGCCGGGAAATTGAGCCAAAGGGTTTATGCGGTTGATTCGGCCCAGCGAAAGAATTTGCACCTTGCCGCTGTGCTGGTGAACAATTTTCCCAATTATCTTTATGCTGAAGCAGAAGGATTTTTAAAGGAAAATCATTTGAGCATGAAAATGCTTTTGCCACTGATGCGTGAAACGGTGGCAAAGATAGAAACCATGCCGGCCAACGAGGCACAGACAGGCCCTGCAATGCGTGGTGACCATGAAACCATTGACAAACACCTGAAAATGCTGGAAAACAAGAATGATTTGAGAGCTGTTTATCAAATATTAACTCAACAAATTTTAAAAAAATATCATGAATAATTATAAGGAACTGCTTACGGGTGTAAATACTTTTATTTTTGATTATGACGGGGTAATGACCGATGGCCGTGTTATTTTGCAGCACAATGACCCGCCATTGCGGACAGCCAATGTGCGGGATGGTTATGTTTTGCAACTTGCTGTGAAACTGGGTTATAATGTGGTAGTGATATCCGGCGGGTTTTCCCGGTCGATGGAAAACAGGTTTGACACCTTAAAAATTAAAGACGCTTTTATCGGAGTGAAGAATAAAGTAAAGGTTTTTGAAAATTATGTCAGTGAAAAGAAGATAGATCCCCGGAATGTAGTTTATATGGGGGATGATATTCCGGATATTCCGGTGATGAAAAAAGTGGGGGTCCCGGTTTGTCCTGCCGATGCTGCCGAGGAAGTCAAAAGTATTTCGTTGTATATTTCCGATAAAAAGGGGGGCGAAGGTTGTGTACGGGATATTATAGAACAGGTAATGAAAGTACAGGGTAAATGGATGACGCCCGAGGCGTTTACCTGGTAATAAAAGGGCAGGGCGGACTAAATATTTAAATTTAAAAAAAGAAAATTAAATGCGTGCATTTCTCAGACTGATACGATGGCCTAATCTTTTGATGGTAATACTGAGCATGGGTTTGTTGATGTATTTGCTCATAAAACCCGGACTGGGATTGGCTGCCGGGTCAGGAATGACTTCCGGGGAGTTTTGGCTTCTCGTGGTTTCAGTGCTGTTAACAGCTGTTGCAGGTTATGTGATCAACGATTTAAAAGATCTGAAAACCGATGCCATTAACAAACCCGGAAAAAATGTTTTTGAAGAAACCTTTACTAAAAAACAGGGCATGGTTTTGTATTGGTTTTTTACGCTGGGAGGAATTCTCGCTGGCGGAGTGCTTTCCTTTATGCTGGGAAAAACCAGTTATATCCTGATTTATATCCTGACAGCCGGTTTGTTGTGGTTTTATGCCGCACGTTACCAGTGTCAGCCGTTGGTGGGAAATTTGGTTGTCGCTTTTTTGAGTGCACTCTCTTTCGGGTTGGTGTGGTTGTATGAGTTGATGGCACTGCAAAGGTATTCCATAGCCGTTGACCGTTCACACCTTTTCCTGGTCAATAAGCTGGTACTGATCTACATGGGTTTTGCTCTTTTGGTGACCCTGTTGCGCGAAATAGTGAAAGATATTGAAGATGAAAAGGGTGACCGGCAGACAGGTTGCCTGACACTGCCGGTGACTTACGGCATAAAAAAAGCGAAAAATGTGGCAGTGGGCGTGAGTTTATTGGGGCTTTTTGCCTCTTTTGCCATGCAGTGGTTCTTTTATTTTCTGGGCTTAAGCGTGTTGTTTATGTTTTTCTTTCTCGTCGACCTGCTTTTTGCTTTTGTCCTTTTGAAACTTTTTACTGCCCGTCGCAAGGAACAATTCAGTCTGCTGTCGCTTTGGATAAAACTGCTTATGGTAGCCGGTATTTTGTCAATGGGATTGTTTTATTTTGAATAGCCGGGATATGCTGTTTGATAAACTGAAAAAATATGATATTGTCCTTGCTTCCGGTTCGCCCCGAAGGCAACAACTGCTGGCCGAAATGGATATCCCTTTTAATGTTTTGGTCAAACCGGTGGAAGAATCCTTTCCGGAAAAATTTTCTCCTACAGAAGCTGCTGCTTATCTCTGCCGTCTGAAAAGCCTGGCTTTTACAGAGAATGACTTAAAAAAAAATACTTTGGTTATTACCGCTGACACGGTTGTGGCTCTGCAAAATAAGATTTTGGGGAAACCGGGCAATAGTAAAGAAGCCGCCTTTATGCTCCGGCAGCTTTCGGGACGCATGCACAAAGTGATAACCGGTGTGTGCCTGCGTCTTGGAAATAAAACCTCTGTTTTTACCGCTTCAACGCGTGTGTGGTTCAAGAAACTTTCAGATGAAGAGATTGATTATTATGTGAACCGGTACAAACCGTTCGACAAAGCCGGTGCTTATGGTATTCAGGAATGGATCGGCCATGTTGCCATACGTAAAATCGAAGGGTCCTATTTTAACGTAATGGGTTTGCCTACACAACGGTTGTATGAAGAACTGCTGACCTTTCTCGAAGAAAATTGATGCATTTTGTTTTTTCTATTTCTTTTTGAGCTGGTACAGAGGAAACAATATGATCAATAAGGTGGTACCCATGATAATTCCGATTCCGGGCCCTCCGATTTGAGCCCCCCAACCAATAATAAAGGCTACAATGGCAGCAAAAAATGCCTGGGCCTGCGATTGAATGGAAAGTACTGAAGCTGTGGCCCTGTCATCGGAAGCTTCTGTTACGAAAGCAACGCCAATGGGTTTCCGCAGGTTTTCGTTAAGCATGATAAAAATAAAGCCTAAAATGGACAGCGCATACCAGTGAAACAGATAAAAAACGCCCGTAAACAAGCCAATGCCGATAGCTGAAAGCATGGTCAGGTTCATGGGGCGGCTAAAATGGGAAAATTTTGTTAAAAATTTCCCGGATGAACGGGAGCTCAAGGCAGTGAGCAGATAAAGGAAAAAATAAATAACCCCCACCAGCAGGGCACTTTTCTGTTTTTTATCCATGGTTGTCAGCCAGGGCAGGGTCATGGCCAGACTGACCATAACCGGTTGAATATAATCTTTGACTGCTTTGTAGTAACCTGTGTGTAACGACAAGCTGGTGAGAATACGTAACAGCCTGAACTCGCGCAAACTGGTAACAATGGCTTTTTTTACTTTAATAAACTTATTTCGAATACTTATCTTTTCTTTTTTATCAAATTCGCTGTCAAGGTAACCAGGATAACTCCAGATCAACAACATGTCGAGAAAATAGGGAATAACTGACATGGCAAAAATAATACGGTAGCTGCCGTAATAAAAAACCATGGCGCCTGCTATCAGAGAGGCAATGGCAGAACCTGTTTGTGACCACGAGCGTGTGTGCCCGTAGTAGTTGGCTTTTTGGTTGCTTTGGCCACGACGTGTCAGATACTGGAAAATCATGGCCTTATGTACCCCTGAACGGAAAGCATCTGCCAGGGCAAACAGTACCATAGCCAGCAACAGAAGGCCGAAATGATGGGAGAAATAAAAGGTTACAAATGAAAGAATGTAAACCACAAAAGAAGCAATAAGCGTTTTTTTTCGCCCCAGGATGTCAGCCACCAAACCGCTGGGGATTTCAAATAGCATGATGGTAATTTCACGAACAGAATAAAGCAACCCGATTTTCAGGTAATCCACACCTTTTTCCAGGAAAAACAAGATAAGAAAGGCTTCGTAAAATCGCAGGTTCTTGAGGAAACCATAAAGTCCGAATTTATAATATTGCCTGTTTTTCTCTATTTTCTGCATGATGAAGCGAAAATAACTATTTTTCCGCCTTTCCGGAAAACGGATAAAATGGGCGATGAGAATTACCGAATAAAATGTTTTGAAAATAATTGCTTACTTTAGCCTTCGGATAAGATGAACAGAAACTGAAAAGTGAAAAACCCTTTAAAAAAATATTTAACACAGACTTCCCGTACCGGATGGCTGTTGCTTGTTGTAATACTCCAGGTATTGTTTATGTACGCTTTCCATGGCCTTTTCCCCTTTAGCGTGGAAAAAATTGCCGCTTTGTCAGGAGGTGAAGACATTCCCGATGCAACCATGTTTTATACCTACCAACAATTACAACACATGTTTCAACAATACGGTCCGGCCGGTCGCCAAATGTACCTTCAATTGCAATGGGTCGACATGGTTTATCCGCTGGTTTATTCCACTTTGCTGGCCAGTCTGCTTTTTTTGGTCTATAAAAAGACCCGGCTTATAGTAATGGTATATGTACCGTTTATAGCAGCATTGTTTGATTATGCTGAAAATATACTCCTGCGTATTAGTGTTCTTTCTTTTCCGGACATGTACAAATGGGTGGTACAAATAGCCGGGCCGGTAACTTTTATTAAATGGTTCCTGCTTTTCTTTGCTTTTTTCCTATTGGTGTTTGGGGTCGTTTGGCGCCTGGCTCATTGGTTTCGAATGAAAAAACAAACTGTTTGATTTTTTCCAACAGCCTGTAACTCTCCCTTTCCTTGAAATGGAAGCAGATTAGTTTCTTTCCCGTTTTATGGTTTATCCCGTATTGAATTATGGGGCAAACTTTCTTCTAACGCAGAAAAAACTGAGTTATAGATAATTGCAGCAGGCAGGTTATTGTTGTTGGATCAGGTGTGACTGGGCAAGACTGAAACTGGTTTCCTTCCCGTTTACCCTGCGTGTCCATTTGATCAATCCGTAATGAAGGGCAAAATAAAACTCATAGGTAACAGTATCAGGTGTTCCTTCGGTTTTTTTTACCTGGGAATGATACACATCGGAATAATTTTTTCCATTTAGTGAAAAACTGTTCAACAATTGAAGATTGGTATACAGTCCCGGATTTTTGCCCAGGCGTTGTGCTACCCCCATCGGATAACCCGGGGCAAAGGCCAGCAGGTAATTCCCGTTTTTGAAAAACAGCCAGTAAAGGTCTTTCATTTTACCGGTTCCCGAAGAAGGATCACCCGCATTGATAGAACTTTTTAACAGGTTTAACCGGTTGGCTGTATCATAAATCATATCTATGGCATCGTAACTATATGGGCCGGCGACATTGTTGGGGCTGTGAAAACCGATGTAAGGTGAAACGTTTGTAATAGATACATTATATGTCTTGTTAGTGCTGTCATTTCGGTATGTCCACTGACTTTGTGCCTGAAAAAGGCAATACTGTTTGAACAAGCTGCTGATTTTGTAATACGGATCACTCCCGTTCAAAGAGCTGTTACAGGCACTGAAAAAAATAATGGTAACAGCAGTTAAAATCATTAATTTGGCTACACTTTTCATTTTACTCTCCTGGCTTTGGTTTTGATTGGTACAAATGCTTATGCATTTTTGTTTTACTTTTACAAAATTAATACATAAAAACGGATATGTCAGGAAATATTTTTGGAAAAATTTTGCGATTAACAAGTTTTGGCGAATCGCACGGAAAAGCCATTGGCGGTGTGATTGATGGTTTTCCCGCCGGAGTGGAAATTGATTTGGATTTTGTGCAGAAAGAGTTAGACCGGAGGCGTCCGGGACAGTCGAAGTGGACAACTGCCCGCCAGGAGCCGGATAAACTGGAAGTGTTGTCGGGAATATTTGAGGGAAAGTCAACCGGTACCCCCATTGGATTTTTGGTGTGGAACAAGGATCAACGTTCCAAAGATTACGGACACATCAAAAAAGTTTACCGTCCTTCCCATGCCGATTATACTTATCAGGAAAAATACGGCTTTCGCGATTATCGCGGTGGCGGACGTTCTTCGGCCCGGGAAACCGTGGCCAGGGTGGTGGCCGGTGCTTTTGCCAAAATGTTATTGCGTATGGATGACATTTCCGTCACAGCTTATGTGGACAGTATTGGTGAAATATCAGTCGGGGAACATTATACAGCGCTCGATCTGAACAAAACGGAGGAGTCTCCTTTGCGTTGCCCCAGCGAAAAGACTACACAGAAAATGTTGGCCCTTCTGGAAAAAACAGCAGGTGAGAAAGATACGTTGGGAGGCACCATTGTTTGTGTGGCAAGACATGTCCCTTCGGGATTGGGGGAGCCGGTTTTTGATAAGTTACATGCCGATCTTGGAAAAGCAATGTTAAGCATCAATGCCGTAAAAGGTTTTGAAATAGGCTCTGGTTTTGCAGGAACACGGATGAAAGGTTCAGAACATAACGATCTGTTCCAGTTACGTGGTGGAAAATTAACCACCGAGACCAATCGTTCGGGAGGCGTTCAGGGAGGTATCTCCAACGGCAACGACATCTATTTTAAAGTGGCTTTTAAGCCGGTGGCAACGCTTATGAAAAACCAACCTTCGTACGATGCTGATGGGCATGCTGTTGTCCTGGAAGGCAAAGGGCGCCATGATGTAACTGTGCTTCCAAGGGCTGTCCCTATTGTGGAAGCTATGACGGCCCTCGTGCTGGCCGATCACTGGCTATTGAATAAAGTATCTAAAATTTAACCCTTCTCTTAACCCCTTTTTCCCTAATTTTGGCCAGTAATAAAAAAACCGGTTTTGACTGTTTCTAAAGGAAAAATATATCTGTCTGTATTTTTTGTGCTGTTCTTTGCGGGGCTAATGCCTTTGCAGGCACAAAGTGATACTGCTGCTGTTGCCAAAGATTCCACAAAGCTTAAAATAGACAGTACGTCCACTTATTATTTCATCGGTTCACTCGACAGCCTGAAAGCCGGCAAACTTCACTATGTGGATACGACGCTGACCACTTTTAACCAGTATGACCCTGTGCAAAAGGACAACCGGATGTACAATACTTTGAGCAATGTGGGAATGGCTTCATACAACCGGGTTTTTTCACCATCCACTCATGTGGGTTATTTTTTGAAATCTAAGGTTTTTGAACCTTATATGATTTTTTATCAACAGGTGAAATATTATAAACTCATTCGTCCGTATACTGAACTGAATTATGTTATGGGGCCGAAAAAAGAGCAGAGCCTCGAAGTGATTTTTTCGCGCAACTTTTCAAGCCAGTTTAATTTTGGATTGGATTTTTATCTGGTCAACTCTCCGGGATCCTATTCTAACAACAAATCTGATGACAAATATGTTTATTTTAACACCAGGTATCATACTAAAGACAAGCGTTTCGGCGTCCTGGCCAATTATTTTCATAACAAAATTATTGTCGGTGAAAATGGAGGCATAACAGTAGACAGCCTGTTTACAAAAGATCTGGAAAAAGACCGGCGGGCTATTCCTGTGGCGTTGCAAACAGCGAGAAACAAGGTGAAATCTTCCGGTCTTTATCTTGAACAATATTTTAATCTCATGAAACCCGGTATGCGAAATGATTCAGCATCGCGAAAACTGACAGGCGGCAGTATTGTTTATTCGTTTTTGTTTCAGCAAAATAAAATGCTTTATACCGATGATCCCGGAACGGATACTACATTTTATTTGAATTATCCTGTTTCTTTTAATGATTCCATTACTTACGATTCGGTTTATCAGCAGCTTGTCCGGAACCGGATTATGTGGTCCAGCCTGGCTTATAACAACAATAAGCTCAGTCAGGTTTTCAGGGCTTATTTCGGAGCGCAATACGACCATATTCTTCAGGCCTATCCTTATGATT
>JALUYM010000070.1 GCA_027018745.1 Bacteroidales bacterium
TAGCTCCTATTTTACCGCCTCTTTGCTTTTCGTGATAAACCTCAACACCTTTGTCTCTGTATTTCTTCAGCAAATCGGGGGTGCCGTCATCAGAACCATCAGTTACCCAAACCTGATGGACTTTTTCTTTGGGATATTCCAGCCCGAATGAGTTGTCCACTTTTGCGTCCACAAAATCTTTTTCGTTATAGGCTGCTACGAATAAGGTTACTTCCGGTTCATAAGCCGGGTTGTGAGCTGGTTTCCTGCCGCGGAAAATACGTTTGAGCATTACTAAAAAGAATAGAAGTATACCATATCCCAGATAAGCATAGAATACAATGAACAAAAACAACCAAAATAAGATTTTCACTGTAAGCATGATTTATGTTTTATCAGATAATTTTCTTGCGCCCATGTTCAATTCATCCACTTCAAGCATTTCAAAATTAGCAATTTCGTTGAGGGTCTTTGTCAAATTTTCCTTACCGCTGTGTTTAAATTCCATAACAATAAGGATATGGGGGTAGGTTTGAAGGAATTTCCTTGCCCCAAGTAATACTTTGTCCTCCATGCCTTCCACATCGATTTTAATAAAAATCCGATCGGTTTTTTTAAAATTGATTTGGTCTAAGAGGCTGTCTAATGGTACAATCTGTGAAACGGCAGGTTTTTCCCTTCCGGGAACCTCGTCTTCGGGTTGGATACTGGCAAGGTGTGAAGCGCCGGTATTTACCAAATCAAAAGCAAATTCTGCCTGCCGGGATTTTGCCCCCAACGCCACAGGAAAAAGTTTTATTTTGTCTTCCAGATTGTTTAAAATCAGGTTAATGCGCAAAGCATCACTATTTCCTTTTATGGGTTCAAAGGCATAACCACGAAGTCCTTTTCGGGCCAGCAATATGGCATAAGTGCCGATATTAGCCCCGATATCCAGAAAAACATCGCATTCGGACAAGTGCTCATAAACAAATTTTTTCACTCCCCACTCATAAGCATAATTGGCAAACTGGAAATCAAGGGTTCCTTTTCTTGACAAAAAAGTCCCCAGGCTGCTATGGTAAATACGAGTCCGGTTTGTTGTTTTATGAAACAGAATGTATTTGACAGAAGTAAATATATACCGGTATTCTCCCCATTTAATGAAGTCTTTAAAATAATTTAAAAATGTCTTTATTTTATGCATTATATTATTTTTCAATATCTAATTGGTTTCTTTCCGTTTTTTGATCTGTTTTTAGGCTAAAATAAAAAAAAGACAAAAACGGCTAAGAACCAGATGGTTTTTTTATCCTTTCCCAACTTTTGGTTTCGTGATTGTATTGTTTAAGTAATTTTCCAGGATTACCGCCTACGATACTGTATGGTGGAACATCTTTCACTACAACACAACCGGCTGCCACAATAGAATGTTTTCCAATGGTTACGCCGGCAGTGACTACAGCATTTGCCCCAATCCAGACTTCATCTTCTATTATGATGGGTTTCGTTTCTACTTTTTGCAGGCTGGGGGGAAGGTTTATGTTTTCGTAACCATGGTTTAGACCGGACAAAACTACGTTTTGGGCAAACATAACATCATTGCCAATGGTTACAGGACCAATGAGTACGTTTGAAATGCCAATACGGGTACGGTCGCCAATGATAACGTCGCCTACGCCATTGTTAATGGTAGAAAAATCTTCGATGGTGGATTTTTTCCCGAGTACAAAACGATTAAACGGCATAAGGTCCATGCGGGTCCGTCGTCGGATGAGAGAGCCCTTTCCCTTTTTGTGTTTCAGGGGATTGACGAACCATTTTACCCAGAGGCGCGGACGTGCCTGATTGGCAGGCATAAGCATCCACAATGCCAGTTTTTTCAACTTTTCGTTGGATTTTATTTTTTCTTTGATCCCCATAACTTTTTACTTTTTCAGTTTTTCGATCATTTCAATTTTTTCATAAATGGCTTCTGCATTGGCTTCCCATGTATGGCTGCGGGCCACTTTTTCGCGTTCTTTTTCTTTTTCGGGCGTATTTTCGTTCAGCGCTTTTTCTATCAGTTTTACATATTCTTCTTTATTGTTGGCAAGGTACACCCATTTTTCAAATACTTCCATGGCTTTGGTTTTGGTGGCCACGGTGGGTTTGCCCATGGCAAGGTATTCATCGATTTTCCGTGGATAGTTGCCGATGGTCACTTCGTTGAGTTTTTGCGGGTTTAATGCCACATCAAATCCGTAAAGGTAAGCCGGAAGTTCTTCCATGTTTTTTCTGCCGAGAAAATGAACGTTGTTAATTTGATGCAGCTTACTGCCTTTAAAAGCCTCATCTTCAGGACCTACCAAAACCACCGACCAGTCGGGACGGCTTTGGGCAATGTGCACCAATACATCAATGTCGAGCCGCAAAGTGTATAATACACCAATATAACCGATAATGGGTTTAGGAATATGTTTTATATCTTCAGGCACTGTTTTAATCAGTTTTTTGTCGAAAAGTGTAACATCGCAACCTTGTCCAACATAATAAGAATGAGGGTTGTATTGTTTACCGATATCGGCCAGAAAGGTTGAATTGGCTACTATCAGGTCTGCTTTTTTCATGAGTGCAGGTTCAATACGGGTTCCCTGGCGTTTCCAGTAGTCTACGGCCAGCATGTTGTCGCGGGTGTAATAAACATATGTTTTAGCGTGTATAAGTTCTTTCAGATAAAAGCTGCGGAACATGTCCGTATCATTAAAAATGATAATGTCTTTGAAGCCGAGCTTTTGAATAACACGGTTGATTTCTTTTGCAAAACGTTTGTTGTTAATTCGGTTTAATACATCAAAAAGCCAGTTAACGGGTAATTGGTTAATGGACTCCAGTATGCAGGTAGGATAAAAACTCCACATATTTTTGTTGACCTGTTCTATATCCGGAAGTTCCCCTTTCAGTATTTTTTTCCGTTTTTGGATGATGGGGTCGTTCCGTTCACGCCAAAGTGTCAACCTGTCCATGGGATAATTGACATAAAGCACCCTGTTGTGTTGGGAGAACACCCGGGCCAGGTTGATGACATTGCTGCCAATCCGGCTATCGAGCGATGCCAGTCCCACCATGACAATATCTCTGTTTTTGATCATAATGCGTCTGTTTAGTGATATTTATTGTAAACTATTTCATAGAGCCCCAGTACTTTTTTAGCCATATTTTTCCATGAAAACAAAGCCGACTGCCGGAACCCTTTTTCAACAATTTCATTTCGGTAATGTTCGTCTGTAAGGATTTTTTCAATGCCGGCCGTAATTTCTTCCGGTTTAAACGGATCGACAATGTGTGCAGCACCACCTGATACTTCAGGCATGGAAGAAGTATTGGAGGTGATGACCGGTGCTCCGCAGCGCATGGCCTCGAGCATAGGAATACCAAAGCTTTCCCGCAACGAAGGGTAGAGAAAAATTCTGCACATATTATAAATGGCCGGAAGGTCGGTATTGATAACATAACCTGTAAGGATGATCCTGTTTATCAGGTCTTTGTTACCAATTTCTGTCAGCAATTTTTCCAATTCCGAACGTTCATAATCCAACATGACAAGATAGATGTCGTCACCTGTTTTTTTCAGATAATCAGAAAAGGCCTGCAAAACCCCTTTGGTGTTTTTTTTGGGGTCGGTATTTCCGAGAAAAAACAAAAACCGGTCGGGAAGGTGGTAAAGTTTTTTTACCCTATGCAGCTCTTTTTCATCTTCAATTTTTCGAAAATGCTGACTA
>JALUYM010000071.1 GCA_027018745.1 Bacteroidales bacterium
GTTGTGTTCCACTTTTCCGTCGAATTGCCCCTGGACCGAATCGTATTTGAGCAAATGGGCAAGATTGGCAGCATCGGTCAGGTCGTTGATGGCAACGACTTCCATATTGTCCTTTTTTTGTATGTTCCTGAAAGTTATGCGGCCGATTCGTCCGAAGCCATTGATGGCAATACGTATTGTAGACATGTTGTTAAGCTGTAAATATTGGGGCAAATTTATGAAACTCTGATAACCATGAATGTTTATCCTGTCTAAATTTCTTTTGAGATAAAATGAGACCTTTATAAAAAAACTGTTGCATGGTTGGGAGATTGAAACTATCGGAAAACAATGTCATCGATCACCTTTTTCCCGGTTTTTTTATTGAGTTTTCTGATCAGTTCAGATCGTTGCATGGCAAGTTCCTGGCGCAGGGCAGGGGCATCTATTTTAACATAAAGCGTCTTGGCTTTGATACTGAGATGTTCGGTGTGTGCAGCATATATATTTCCGGCTACTTCTTCCCAGGAGTCGATCAACGACACTTCCAACAACTTATCATCCATACCGTAAGCATGTATGAGTTCATCAATAACCTCTTTCAGGCTGTGCTGATTGTCACGACTTATCATGTTAGTTCTTTAATTGTTCCATCTTCCACAAAGAAATTTTTGTGGTCGATTTTAATTTTTTCAAAGATACTGCTAATTCTCGAAGGCTGGGTATCAGTGATAAAAACCTGCCCGAAATTTTCCTGGCTTACCAGTTCGACAATTTGGGCAACACGCTTGTCATCCAGCTTATCAAAAATATCATCAAAAAGTAAAATGGGCTTAAATCCTTTTTTTAGTCTCATATATTCGAACTGGGCCAGTTTGATGGCTATGACAAAAGATTTTTGTTGGCCCTGCGATCCGAATTTTTTCACCGGATAACCGTTCATTAACATTAAAAGGTCATCTTTATGGATACCACAGGTGGTATAGCGTACGGTGCGATCATGTTGGGCAGATTCTTTTAAAAGGCGGGGAAAAGGTTTTTCCTCAAGTTGCGAGGTGTAAACAATTTTCACCTGCTCGTTGCCCCGCGACAAGTAACGGTAATACTGATCGAAAAGCGGATTGAATTCGTCGAGAAACTGTTTACGCTTTTCATACAAGGCTTCTCCCGGTTTCAGAAGCTTTTCATCCCATACGGAAAGTGACAGCTCATCAAAAAAATGCTGTTCGGCAAATTGTTTTAACAACACGTTTCTTTGCTGCAATGCTTTGTTGTAGTCAAGTAAGTCGGCAAGGTAAAAGTTATCGAACTGTGAAATAACCCCGTCAAGGTATTTACGGCGTACATCACTGCCTTCGTTGATCAGGTCGCGGTCGTAAGGCGAGATCATCACGAGAGGTATTTTGCCAATGTGGTCGGAAAGGCGGTCATACTCTTTTTTGTTGAACCGAAACTGTTTCTTCCGGTTACGTTGCAGAATGCAACTTACATGGTCTTCTGAAGCCTGTTGGTTTTTGTAATATCCATGCAGGGCAAAATAATCTTCATTGTGCAGAATGTTCTGTGAATCAATGGAATTAAAGTAGCTTTTAGTGAAAGAAAGATAATAAATGGCATCGAGTACATTGGTTTTTCCTGCACCATTATCACCCATCAGACAGTTTATCTTTTCGTTAAAATGAAAATCAGCTTCCTGATAATTTTTGAACCGGTTTAATGTGAGGCGCGACAAATACATTAATTGAACTAATATTTTAATTTATTGATGACAAAATTAATAACCTTATTGACATACCCCAAATCATAACGCAATCTGACCCGCATAAGAAGTCTGGAATCCTGAAAGCTACGAATATAAACCTTTGTTTCCGGTTGAAATGGTCGTAGACCTTTTTTTTATTAAAGTTGTTTAACAATTTAAAATAAAACTCAATTATAAAGAATTGTAAATCAAATAAAAAAGGAATGATTATCTTTTCAAAAGGAAAAGATAATCATTCCGGCAATTTATTGTCCGTAAAAGAGCATTTCCTGGTTAGCTGCATAATCCTGCAAAACATGTGCACCATCGTAATATATTTTCACACGAGCAACTACAATATTTCCAAGAATCACCGGAAACGACCAGCAGGTTTCAGGTTCAATAAATTCAGCTGCAGGCAATATCTTCAACTGCGATATAGCCGTGAAAAGCTCCTTTTTAACAGTTTGTATCGACAAACTACTTTGATATATTCGGGGATTCACGCCAAGAGGCAATACGCTACCGTCCATTGGATTAAACCGCAATACAGCCACGACAACACCCCGATACAACAAGCCGGCCTTTAATTCCAACTCGCCTCCCGGGGCACGGGTAAGCCAGACTTTCCCGGCGGTAAGCAATCTGTTCAGTTTGCGGGTAGTTTGCACTGCTTGCGGCAAATTAGCTAATAACGTGGCTACAGGAATAGTTTGAATTACCTGTACACCCTGCACACCGGGATTCGGAGGAGGAGGCTGCGCAGGTTGTCCGGGAGCCATGCCCTGTGGTGGTGGCAGAACAGCCGGCGGCACCTGGGACGGATTTTGTTGCATTAATACTGGAACAGTGTTGTTTTGCTGTGCCTCAACATTTGCAGTCAGTCCAAAAATGAGGAATGCCACAAGAATAATGGTGGAAATAAAAAAGATCTTTTTCATGATAAACTCCTTTCTGATTTGTATTATTTTTTGTTTTTTTTGTCCGTTTTTTTGCTCATCTCCAACAATTTGTCAATTTTATCTTCAAGGTTTTTCAACTGTCGGTTCATTTCATTAAGCACCTCCGTCAGATGGTCATCTTTTGAAGGCCTTGAAACATCAAGTTTTCTCCAAAGAAGAATTCCTGCTGCAATCACCAAAACTGCAACGATTATCCATTCAAGGCCGGGAAAAACGGGAGGCGGTGGCGGCCCGGGGGCACATCCGCTTACCAGCAAAACCAATACAAGTATCCAAAACCATATTTTATTATTTAGCATGAACTTTTTCATGGTTGTTTATTTTTGAGTAAAAATAATTGCTAATTATGAAGAAATCATAAAGAAATTATGAAGAAAACATGAATATCATTGCCAGTTTATAACGGCAGGGTAAAAAATACGGTAGTTCCCTCGCCCGGAACACTTTCAATACGAATGATTCCCCCCTGCGCTTCCACCATCGACCGGGTCAGTGTCAATCCTAAGCCGATATTTTTTTGTGTTGATTTTATATTGTCACCGGAATAAAAGGGTTCGAAAACACGGGATAGTGTTTCTTTATCCATACCCTTCCCCGTATCGGAAATTCGAATTTCCACAAAACCAGGCAATAGTTTCCAACCAATGGTTACCGGCAATTTGTCCAGACTGTAGCGCAGAGCATTGGATAACAAATTAAATAAAATTTGCTCTAAAAGATCACGGTCGGCCATAACGGTAAGATATGGGCCTTCGTCAACCATAATAGGATGGTTTTGTGCCAAATGTTCTGCCTGCTGTCTGAAATCCGCAAAAAAGTCGGACAAAACAATGCGTTGTTTGTTAACATTGGAAGCATTTTCTAATCGTGAAAGACCCAACAGCCGGTCACAAACACGGATTAAATGGTTCACCTCCTGATACATGCCTTTTATAAGCTGGTTTTGTATTTCAGGGTCTTCGCCGGCACCGCGAAGCAGGACTTCCAGAGAACCACGTAAACCTGTCAGTGGTGTATATAATTCGTGGGC
>JALUYM010000072.1 GCA_027018745.1 Bacteroidales bacterium
CCGCTTCACCAATGCGCTTTATGTGTTCTTTAATGATATAATCATCAGCACCTTCTTTCATACATTGCACAGCCGTAGGTTCGTTGGTAGAGCCGGTGGTAATGATGAATGGCATGAAAGGTTTCAGCCGGTTTCGGATATGCAGCGCTTCCATGCCGTCAAAAGCCGGCAGGACATAATCGGAAATAACAATATCGTAAGGCTGTTCTATCTCAGTAAGAAACTCATCTTTGGTTTCAATAACTGTTAGGTCAAATTTTTCAAAACTATCAGTCAGAGCCCTTTTCAGCAGTTTTACATCTGCAGCATTGTCTTCGACCAGTAAAATTTTCAGTGAATTTTTCATAATTTATCTTGGTTTATTACTTTCTGAAAGTTTAAAAAACACCGTGGCACCTTCTCCCTTCCTGCCCTTTGCCCATATTTTCCCCCCATGGCGGGTAACAATACGTTTGGCAATGGCCAGGCCAATACCGGTCCCTTCAAATTCTTTTTTAGAATGCAACCGGCGAAATGCTTCAAACATTTTCCCCGCTGCCCCCTCATCAAACCCCACTCCGTTATCTTTCACATAAAAAACATTATCACCGGTGCCTTCTTCTTTCATATAGTCTATTTCCACCAGGGGAGACGGCTCTTTGGCCGAATATTTCAAAGCATTTGAAAGCAGGTTGGCCATGAGTTGTTTGACCAGACTGTAATCGGCATAAACTTTTGGAAGGTTTCCCACTTCGAGCCGGGCATGGGGCAATTGGTAAAGTTTCTTTTGTTCCGAAAAAACAGAGATCGCCAGCGGCTTTAAATCAAACTCAACGAAACTCAGATTTTTACGGCCTATGCGTGAAAGCAACAACAATGCTTCAATAATTTCTGACATGTGGTCTGTCTCCCTCAGGATATCTTCCAGCAATTCTTTTCCATCCGGTGGCAGGGCATCAAAATAATCTTCTTTTAAAATGGCAGTAAAACCATGAATAGCCCGCAACGGGGCCTTCAGGTCATGCGAAACGGAATAGGAAAAAGCCTCCAGCTCATGGTTCAGGTTTTTTAAAGCGGTATTGGAACTTTGCAATTCCTTTTGGACCATTTGCATATCATTCAATAATTTGGAAAGGTCCCGTTGTTTTTTTCTGAGTTTTGCGGTACGGTCGTGCACTTTTTTTTCGAGCAGTTTGTTCATTTCTTTCAGTTTGTCTTCAGCCTCTTTCAGCCGGGTAATGTCCTGGACAGTTCCATGCGTCCTGAAAACCCTGCCCCGCTCATCGTAAAAACTTTTTCCCCTTTCAATGACCCACTTGACATGTCCTTTTTCAGGACGCAGCCGATGAATGTATTTAAAACCTTTTCCCGTTTTAACAGACTCTTTTAACACCTGTCTGGCCATTTCCAGATCATCCGGGTGAATATGTTGTTGAAAAAGGTCATAATCAGGTTTTTGGGATTTATCAATGTTCAATATTTGATAAATCCCATCAGACCAGGTAAGTTTTCTTTCTCTCCAATTGAGCTCCCAGCTTCCAAACCGGCCAATTTCCTGTGCTTCTTTTAAACTTTCTGCCTGTCGTGCCATCTCTTCGAGGTAATGTTTTTCTTTTGTAACATCCACTGAGATGGAAAGTACAGCCGTTTGGTCATTTTCCAAAACAATACGGGTTTCATAAAGTTGAAGATAAATAGGGTTTCCGTTTTTGTCCAAATTAACCACTTCTTTTTTTGCCACTCTGTTCCGGGGGATTTTTGGAATATAATCCATAATCTGTTCTTTCGTTTCCTGCGAAGGATTGTTTACCACATCCCATATTTTTTTGCCAACAATTTCCGTTTCGGGGTAACTAAGATTGTTGCAATAAGTGGGGTTTGCCTCTAAAATGGTACCTGTTTCATCGATCACCATAACACCGGCAGGCGACAGGTTAAACAATGTTTTGTACCGTTGCTCTGAATGCCGGAAGGCTTCCAGGGCTTTTAAATAGTCTTCAATACTTCGCGTCATGGAAATAATATGGGGTTCCCCATCAATGTCAATGATATTGGCTGAAACCATCGCCCTTATCTTGTTTCCGTTTTTCATCCGAAGGATTAAAGGAAAATCTTTTGCATAGCCTTTTTCTTTTAATACTTTTTTCAGTTTTTGGCGTTGCCGATAGTCAACCCAGATATTTAGTTCTTTGGCTGTTTTCCCAATAATTTCTTTGCGGGCATAACCTGTTTCTGCCATAAAAAGCTCGTTTACCTCATGATACCGGCCGGTTTTTAAATTAGTAATGGCCAGGGCATAGGGTGAAATAGCAAAGGCTTTCCTGAATTTTAACTCACTCTGCTCCAGTTCCCTCCTGGCCTTAACACTTTTCTCAATATTTTTGGTAACAGCAAGAATATAAGACACGCCATTGATGTTAATCATGTTGGCCGACATCAAACCATGGATAATGCTGCCATCTTTCAACCTGAAACGGGTTGCAAAATCACGGACAACACCATTTTTTATCAATATTTTAACCCACCGTTCCCTGTCTTTTTTATCCGCCCAGATATTCAGTTCAATAGAAGTTTTTCCTATAACTTCTTCCGGGGAATAACCCGTCATGGTTGTAAAACTTTCATTTACTTCCACGTATTTCCCATTGTCTATACTGCTAATGGTAATGGAATCAGGAGAGGTATTAAATATTTTCCTGAATTTTAATTCATTTTGTTCCAGTTCTTTGATGGCTTTTACCCTTTCGGTGATATCGTAGATTGTTACGAAAAGTAGTTCCCTGCCCGCGGAAATAATTTTTCCGCTATGCACTTCAACATCCCGTACCTGTTTGTTTGCCAATGTGTTTTTCCGGTAAAAAATATTTTTACCTGACCGTAAAGTTTGCGAAATATTTTTTTCCAAAGCTTCTTTTGAGAAAGTGCTGTCAATCCCGGAAATATCCATTTGGGTAAGTACACTGTATGGATAGCCGTAAAATGCAACGGCAGCATGATTGGCATCCACAATCTTTAAAGTAACCGGATCGACCAACAACATGATCGTTTTTTGATTTTGAAACAAACCCTCGTACAAAGCCTCATTTTTGGCCTTTTCATTTTCATACAGGGCTTTGTAATCTTTAACAGGTGGCTTCATGGTTTTTTCCTTTTTGGAAATGACCCCCTGTATTTTTTTCTTATTATTATCATGGTTCATACGTTCAAAAATAACAAATTCTGTTTATTCAACCAAGAAAAATGATATGGATGCCTTCTCCATTTGGCTATCAGGATGAATCGTATCCACTCTTTTTTTGCAAAGCCAACAGAAAAAATATTATTTTTCAGGTTATGTCTATTCGGAAAACGAACGTACCTTTGTATTCTAAAAAATTATAACAATGGACAATAGGGGAACAGCCGGTAACAAAGGCGCGGGCATTCGGTCGGATATTTGGGTAACCGTCATGCCGGCACAAAGCGGAGGGTTGCAAATCAACCTGAAGAGCAAGGTAAAAGCGCTTTTTGGCCGGCAAATCGTGAAACTTACCGAAGAAATTTTCCGCTTTTTTGAGATTGAAAATGCCCGGGTGGAGATAGAGGATGCCGGTGCAGTGGATTTTGTGCTGGCAGCACGGCTGGAAGCTGCCCTGAAACAGGTTTTTGAAACAGACAAAGAGTTTTTGCTGCCACAACCGGAAGAAAACAAAGCGGCCACAGCAAA
>JALUYM010000073.1 GCA_027018745.1 Bacteroidales bacterium
AGCATAAACAAATCATTGGGGAACCCGGTTTCCCTTAAAAAATAAACGTTAAAAATGAAAAAACTTAACATTGGATTATACGGTTTCGGAGTAGTAGGCCAGGGTTTGTATACTGTTTTGCAAAAAAGCAAAACCGTAGATGCCACACTTTCCGCTATTTGCGTCAGAGATAAAAACAAAAAACGGGAAATTGAAAGCCCGTTGCTCACCTTTGACAGACAAAAAATCCTAAACGATCCTGCAGTAAATGTAGTGGTAGAACTGATTGATGATGCAGATGATGCTTACCACCTGGTAAAGGAAGCATTGAAAAAAGGGAAAAATGTGGTTTCGGGAAATAAAAAAATGCTGGCTGCCCATCTCGAAGAGTTGATAAACCTGCAGGAAGAAACAGGAAAATCCCTGCTTTACGATGCTTCTGCCTGTGGCTCCATTCCCATTATCCGCAATCTTGAAGAGTATTACGACAACGATCTGTTGAAATCCATCACCGGCATCCTGAACGGTTCCTCCAACTATATCCTGACACAAATATTTCAAGAAGACAAAGATTATGCCACCGCATTAAAAGAGGCGCAGGCACTGGGTTTTGCCGAAAGCAATCCCGATTTTGATGTACAAGGTTACGATGCATTATACAAACTGGTTATCATAACGGCCCATGCTTTTGGTACCATTGTCCCCCACGGTGACATATTTCGGTTCGGTATTAACAAAATAAACAATTTTGATGTTCGCTTTGCCAAAGAAAAAGGGCTGAAGATAAAATTAGTAGCCAAAGTAATGAAAACTGAAAACGGGAATATTTCATTGTTTGTGGCACCGCAATTTGTAAGCAAAGAAAACTACATTTACAATGTGGAAGAGGAATATAACGGAGTTGTCATCGAAGGGGAATTTTACGACAAACAGTTTATGTTCGGCAAAGGGGCAGGCGCTTTCCCTACAGGATCAGCAGTTTTATCAGACATAACCGCCATCAGTTACCAATACAAATACGAATATAAAAAACAAAAGTTTTTCACTCCGCCGGTCCATACACAGGATATTTTGTTGCCTGTTTATCTGCGTTACGACCATGAAAAAGATTTACAGCTCTTTGACTTTGAAGAGATCACAGAAAAATACGAAGGCTCAGGCACCCATTACATTACCGGCAAAATTCTTCTCAAAAATCTGCTAAAGATCAATGGAGAACTGGGCAACCTGCCTGTTTTCGTAGGGATACTGTAAATTTATTCTTCTTTGGGAAGCGTTTTCAGCCAACCATTATCGGCTTCGGGATAATCGTCAATCTCAGTTGTATAAGGTTTTATGTCCAACAACGGAGTATTATTGATCATGTCGGCGCCTGAAAAATAAATCTTATTCCCTTCTATCTTTTTAAGCCTGACAATGGTAATTCCAATGCCATTGGGCCGGTGCGGACTGCGGATGGCAAAAACCCCTTTGGTTTGGTGATGCCGCGGAGTGGTTTGTATAAGCCGATAGCCTTCGGACTGGTGAAAATAAAAGACCAGGTAAATATGACTGAAACTTGCCAGCCCCAGCAGCCCTTTCGCAAACTCGGGGAAAATTTCCACCACTCCGTCGTTGTTTTCGCCAAACCGCCCCTGCCGCGGTATTTTTTCTTTCCCATCAAAAGGGGTATGGATAACCCCAATGGGAGAAAATTCAATTTTTTGCAACTCTTTCATGAAAATACTTTATACGGCAAAATTATAGAAACTGTTGCACAATACCTATAATTTGTTCTGCCGGGATAACACCTGCCTGGCGAAATTTTACTTCCCCGTTTTTAAAAATCATCAAAGTAGGAACATTGCGTATTATCCATTTTTGTGCTATGGCCGGATTTTTATCCACATCTACTTTCAATATCCTGATACGTTCGCCCAACTGCTGTTTCACCTGCTTCAAAATAGGCGGCATCATCCGGCACGGCTGGCACCATTCAGCCGAAAAATCGATTAGTACCGGTTTGTTTCCGTTAATGATATCATTGAATTTACCCATAAATCTTCGCTTCCTTTCTGGTTTTTTAGGGCCTTTTACAAAGATTATGCCTTGTACAAAATGGCAGTTGGGATTGTCAGGACAGTATTTTAACCACAACAATAGTCAAATCGTCACTTTGTTCCTGCCCAAGCTCGCTTACGTTGATAACGCCAAATCCGGCAAAAGTAATTTAAGAGAAAAAACCCAAAAGATTTTTAATTCGTATCGGTCTGCAAAGCCCTCAAATAAAGCTGAATGGTATTTTGCAATCCGAAATAAAGCGCATCGGCAATAAGGGCATGACCAATGCTGACTTCTTTGATCCAGGAAATATTTTTGGCAAAAAAGTGTAAATTTTCCAGGTTCAAATCATGGCCCGCATTAAGTTCCAGTCCCACTTCCCGGGCTTTTTCAGCGGCTTCCACAAAGGGTTTGATGGTCTTTTCAGGATCTGTTTTAAACCCCGAGGCATATCCTTCGGTGTACAATTCCACCCGGTCGGTCCCCGTGGCTAAAGCATGCTCAATCATTTCCGTATCGGGATCAACAAAAATGGAAGTCCGGATACCTGCTTCTTTAAACCGTCCGATAACATCCGTCAGGAAAGCTTTGTGTTTTTTGGTATTCCAGCCGTGGTCAGAAGTCAATTGTTCCGGATCATCAGGTACCAGAGTTACCTGATCGGGTTTATATTTCAACACTAAATCGATGAATTTAGGGATGGGATTACCTTCAATATTGAATTCGGTGGTAATTAACGGACGCAGCAGAGCTACATCTTTGTATCGGATATGCCGTTCGTCGGGACGGGGATGCACGGTGATGCCCTGTGCGCCAAAACGCTGACAATCTACGGCCACTTGTTGCACATCGGGCAGGTTTCCACCGCGGGCATTGCGCAAAGTGGCTATTTTATTGATATTTACACTCAGTCGGATCATATTTTCTGTTTTTTACAAAAGTAGTAATTTCGACCCGTCAAACGGTGTTGTACCGAAGGAAAATGAAAAAATAAATTCTATGAGAGCATTGATACAGCGGGTCTCACAAGTCTCAGTAAACATAAACGGAAAAACAAAATCAGAAATTAAAGCAGGACTGCTGGTCTTTTTGGGCATCGAAGAGGCTGATGGACCCGACGATATAGAATGGCTTGCCAGAAAGATCAGCCATCTGCGTATTTTCCCCGACGATCAGGGTGTTATGAACCGATCTGTCATGGAAGAAGACGGCAACATACTGCTCATCAGCCAGTTTACCCTGCATGCCAGTACAAAAAAAGGAAACCGCCCTTCGTACATCAGGGCAGCCCGGCCCGAAACCGCCCTTCCGCTTTACGAAAAATTCATCCTCCGAATGGAAAGTTTATTAAACAAAAAGATCGCTACGGGCAAATTCGGTGCCCACATGGAAGTAGCTTTGGTTAACGACGGGCCGGTTACCATTTTTATCGATACGAAAAAGAGGGAATAAAACCAGACAGACATGTTTTCAGGTCTTTCCCAACGCATTCATTAACTGACTTTTGTACAAATTACCAACAGGTAACTTTTTCCCGGCAATGGTCACCCGGTTTTTCTCAATGGAATCAATCGAGGAAAGTGAAACGATGTAAGAACGATGAATCCGTACAAACCTTCCTTTGGGTAGCTTTTCCATCATGCTGTTCATGGTAGTCAAAGGCATAACGAACTTGTCCTTCAATATAATTTTCACATAATCTTTCATTCCCTCTATGTACAAAATATCCTCATAAGCCACTTTGATGATTTTTGTTCCATCTTTTATAAACATAAAACCGCGCGGTGTATCCGAAGCTTGTGTTTCCTGTTTTTCAAGTTGATGATAAGCTTTATTGACTGCTTTCAGAAACCGTTGAAAAGCAAAAGGTTTTACCAGGTAATCCACCGCATCCAGGTCGAAACCGGTAACAGCGTAATTGCTGTAAGCCGTGGTGAAAATGACCAGGGGCCGGTAGTTGAGTGATTCGTAAAGCTGTATACCATTCATGTCAGGCATTTGAATATCAAGAAAAACCAGGTCAATTTTTTCTTTCTGCAAAATCTCCAACGCTTCATAACCGTTTTGACAGGAAGCTTTCATTTCCAGAAACGGCACTTTGGCGGTAAATTCTATCAGAATATCCCGTGCCAGCGGTTCGTCATCCACTATGATACAATTCATCATGTCTCAATTTTTCTTTGATAAAATCTCAAAAAACAATCGACAAATCACAAATAAATTCCAAACAGGATTTAGACCTTTATTTAAACTTTGTGATTTGTCATTTGCTAATTGTAATTTGCACCTTACTTCTCCAAAGTAAGGTGTAAATGTACCACAAAATTACCATTGCTTTCTTTGTAATCGAGCTGGTATTTATCACCGTAAAGCAGATCAAGCCGCTTGCGAACATTTACCAGTCCTATTCCGGAAGAAGTATCCTTACTGGCAGCTTTTGATACATTATTGATCATATCAAAAGTCAGCACATCTCCTTTCACCTGCAATTTGATCTGAATATTCACACCGTTGGCAGCCGCTCCGTGCTTGAAGCCATTTTCAATAAAAGGTATCAACAACATGGGAGCAATGGTTTTTCCCGGTATGTCCCCTGCCACATCAAAAATTACCTGAGAACCCTCGGGCATCCGTAGTTTTTGCAACTGGATATAATTCCGCAGGTACTGTACCTCTTTTTCCAAAGCCACTTCCTCTTTTTCCGACTCATACAACATATGTCGCATTAGATCAGAAAGTTGCAGAACAGCTTCAGGGGTTTTGTCTGATTTCTTAATGGACAACGCATAAATTCCGTTCAGGCTGTTAAACAAAAAATGTGGATTTACCTGTGACTTCAGGAACGATAATTCGGAAATGAGCTTTTGCTTTTCCATCTCCTTACGTTTTTTTTCCTGAATATACCATTCGCGTGTTTCGCGGGAAATAGTGCTGATAAAAAATCCCATTAAAACGACAATCACCGTCCCGGCATTTTCTGCATGGCGATGCCGTTCACGCCGTAATTCTATTTTTTTCAAAGTTCTTGGCGAAACAGATTTACGAAAATTTACAGTTTGTTTCTCATATTTTTCACGTGTCCACTGCATAACAAAATCGTTGGCATAGAAAGAAAAAACAAGGGCAACAAGGATGGCAAGCGAAAAAAATATCTGCTTTTTGTGCAACAATAATCGAGGGACCAACACAAAATAATTCAGATAAAAAAAGAACAACACCAACACAAAATGCAGGTTTCTCTTTACCATAAAAACAGGTCCGGCCGGAGCTTCAAACAACAAATCAGGCAGAAAATAAACGACTCCCCAGGCAAGTACATGCAAAATTGGCGTCAGATATTTCCGGAAATTCATAAATATTATTTTTAGCGAAAGTAAAGATATAAAACATTATAATAACACTGGTTAGACTAATCTGCCATAAAAATCGACCAGTCTGTAACTTCTGCCGACAAAAATCGACAAGTAAACTGTATTATTGTTTTGGTTCTTGTCTTAAGCAAAAAGAAAATCCTGAGGTATTTGCCAGGTATGACATGGTTAAACTACTATTTTCTGCAACACTATTTTGTCCGATAGCGGCAACAAAAGCGCTGTGTATTTTTCCCATCCAAAAAATAAACTAAATTTTTAGTTAAAAATTTGCTTATATGCAAAATGTTTATTTTCTTTGCAATAAATAACTAAAGTTTTAGTTATAAATAAACGGGCGAAACATCCATGAAAAATAAATTTGACACATGAAAACACTCACCAAAGCCGAGGAACAAATCATGCAAAAGCTCTGGGACATGAAAAAAGCACATGTAAAAGACATCATTGCCGAAATGCCCCGTCCCAAGCCTGCTTACAACACGGTTTCCACCATTATCCGAATTCTGGAGAGAAAAGGTTTTGTGGGTCATCGCGCCCACGGTAAAACGCATGAATATTTTCCGCTGGTTACCAAAAAAGCATACAGAAAATCTTTTTTCAGTAACTTTTTCCAGAACTATTTCAGTAATTCTTACCTCTCTTTTACCTCCTTCTTTACCAAAGACCAGAATCTCAGCCTCGAAGAACTGGAAGAGATGCAAAAAATCATTGAAGAAGAAATCAAAAAGAAAAAATAACCATTAAACCGAAAAATCATGTACTCCCTGTTATTTTATTTCATAAAATCCTCCCTGGCTTTGGGTATTTTTTACCTCACCTGGTTCCTGTTTTTCAGAAAGCAGACCGATTTCCTGTTTAACCGATATTATCTGATCTTCAGTACATTGCTTGCCGTAATAATTCCGCTTATCCATCTTCCGGAACTGATTCCCACCGGTTTTCAAAACCCCATGGGGCAACTCTCAGTCATCCAAATCAGGGAAATACTGATCGGGGGCACAAAAAGCAGTGCTGCTTCCCATGCAGCACTATCGTTGCAAAGCATACTTTGGGGAGTTTACCTTCTCGGAATGTTTGTTATGACCGTTCGTTTTACAATAAGCCTGTTGAAGTTGTACCGCCTTGTAAGCAAATCGGAAACATATACTGAAACCGGAATAACGTTTGTTTTTACCAAAGGCGGACTTCCTGTTTTTTCCTTTTTTCACTGGGTTTTTATCCGCAAAGAAATATTTGAAAACCCTCACGCTACCACCATTATCAACCACGAAAAAATTCACATCCGGCAAAAGCACTCTCTTGATTTACTTGTACTGGAGATACTGAATATCTTCCAGTGGTTCAACCCGGTGGTTTACCTTATAAAAAAGGCTGTCAAAGAAAACCACGAATTCATTGCCGACAGCGGTATGACTGTTTCCGAAAGCTCCTCAAAAAGTTACCTGGAGTTGCTTTTCATGGAAGCCAGTGGTTTTGAATTCAGTCCCATAACACATAATTTTAGTTATTCACTTCTAAAAAAACGCATGATCATGATGAAAAATCAAAAATCCCCAAAAAGAATGTCTGTCAAGTTATTGTTGACAGCGCTGGTCCTTTCTGTAACATTTTTTGCTTGCAACAACGCCTCCCGCCCGGTTTCGACCCCGCCCAAAAAAGTTATGGCGGCAACCAAAAGCAATAAAACAAATTCCGGCTATAAAACAGATACTTCACAGAAAAATGCCATGGCCGCCCAGGTGGATACCGGACAAGTTTTTAAATTAGTCGAAAAAATGCCGGAATATCCCGGTGGCATAAAAGCACTTATGCACTACCTTGCCAATAGCATCAAATATCCGGCAGAAGCCAAAAAGGCAAAAGTTCAAGGCGTGGTATTTATCAACTTTATTGTTGAAAAAGACGGGACAATAAGCCATGTGAGAGTACTGAAAGGCATCGGGCATGGTTGTGACAGTGTAGCGGTGAAAGCCGTGAGAAATATGCCGCGCTGGATACCTGGTCAACAAAAAGGCAAGGCGGTTCGGGTAATGTTCAACCTTCCGGTTAAATTTTCGCTGCAATAGGATTTCCCGGTGTAATGCTCATGAAAAAACCACTTCTTTTTTTCTTCTTGTTGCTTTTTGGTTTCTCCACCGGCTTTGCGCAGAAACCGGTAAAAGTTTCCGCACACAGCGATTCGCTCATGCGGGCGCTGGAGGGCCAAGGGGCTGCCCGGGCACTGGCGCGACAAAAAGAAAAACTGCATTTTCTGGATACCATCCGGAAAGAACAGGTTTCCCAAATCGACATTTCCCGATGCCATTTTGACAAGCTACCCGGTCTTTCCGGATTCAAAAAAATAAAAGTACTGAAAGCATCGGGGAACCGCCTGAAAACCGTTCCGGCTTCCCCGTTTCGCAGCGACAGCCTGCAGGAAGTTAACCTTTCCGGAAACAGGCTGAAAAGAATCCGCTTTCCGAAAAACAGCAGCATAACGGTCGTAAATCTCAGCGAAAACCAATTGAAAAGAATTCCCCGTTCCCTGAAAAGGCTGAAAGGTTTAAAAAGACTGGACGTAAGCCGGAACCACATCCGGCGCATTCCCCGATTTTTGCGCCACATGCAAAGCCTTCACGAAACGGATATAAATTTTAACCGGATTAAACTCTCCCGAACGGCAGTGAAAAATTTAAGCGGCGTGCAGCGTATTTCGTTGGCCGGTAACCACATCACACAGCTTCCCGACAACATAAACGAGCTGAAATCGGTCAGGAAACTGAATCTGGCCAAAAATGAACTTTCCGCCGTCCCGTCTTCGTTTGCCCGGCTTGACAGCCTGGAAATTTTGATTTTTTATAAAAACGATTTCCAGAAGGTTCCTTCTGAAATTTTCCAGTTGCGAAACCTGGTGCAACTCGATTTTTATTATAACCGGCTCGATTCCATTCCCCCGGCCATCGGCCGGCTGAACCATTTGGAACAGCTTTTCCTGTCATTTAACCGAATTCGCGCGTTACCCGATTCCATGCAACGGCTCACATCCTTGCGCTATCTTTATGTGCATCACAACGCACTCCGGATGGTTCCGGACTGGATTAAAAATTTCACCCATTTGCAAAGGCTCGGTTTGGGATACAACCAGCTCCTTTCCATACCCGACCTGTCGGGGCTGAAAGAGCTGAAAGAGGTGGACCTCCAGCACAACAACCTCTCCTATTTCCCCTGGAAACTGGCTGAAAGCACTTCCGTGCACATCCTGATCCTGCGAAACAACCCTTTTATTCTGACTCCCGAAGAAGAGCAAAAACTCAGGCAGCTTGAAAAAGTGAAAAGGGCCTGCGGATATACTTTGATTCCATAAACCAGCCGCAGGAAAACAGTACACTTTCCATATAAGATATACTTTTTAATACAATTGTTCCTTTTTCTTTCCGGCGAATAAACGCTGTATTTTTTTAGAAATAATTTGGAATTTAACCAATAGTAATATAACTTTGCCAAAAGTTAAATTATTTTACTATTAGTTAAATGAATCGATACAAAAGCATATCTGCCGCAAGGATGGAAAGAGAAAAAGGATATCGGCGGGATTCTATCCTGGAAGCGGCCAAAAAAATATTTTTTAAGGAAGGTTATGCCAAAGCCACCATGGATTCCATAGCAAAATGTGCTGAAATCACAAAACCAACTGTATATCAGTATTTTAAAAGTAAAGATGAATTATTTTTCTCGCTTATGTTACCCATCCTCGATGCGGTAACAAAGCGGCTGAACGAAATAAAAGCTGAAGTTGATTTACAAAAGGTTTCTTCAACTGAAGAGCTGTTCAACAAAATATACCACCATCTTTATGCTATTTATCTCACCGATCCGGATTCTTTCGAAATTATCATTATTTTTCAGCAACAACTTCGACTGGTGAAAGCTTTAAGTGAAGAAAGAAGGCTGGTTATTATTTCGAAGGTAAAATTATTCTATACCGAATTTCGTGAATTAATAAAAATTTCCATAGAGAAACAGCTCATCAAACAGGTTAATGTTTATCAGCTTACTGATTTATTATGGATCAATTTTTCCGGAATTATACAAATGAAAGCTTACAAACCCAATGCAGATAAACATATAAAAGAGATGCTGAAATTTTCAAAGCAAGCAATTATTCATTATTTAAAAATATAATTATGTCGCGAAAAGCAATTATTTATGATGCCATTCGGACTCCGCGTGGTAAAGGAAAACGGACGGGATCATTATATGAAGTAACTCCTGTTCGTTTGTTAAGCCTTGTTTTAAAAGAGCTTGAAAAGAGAAACCATCTTGATACCTCGCTTGTTGATGATGTAATCATGGGTTGTGTTACCCCCATTGGAGAAGAGGGGGGCGATATTGCCCGTACAGCTGCGTTATACGCCAATTGGGATGTGGATGTCCCCGGTATGCAGTTAAACCGTTTTTGCGCTTCAGGCCTGGAGGCAGTCAATGTTGCAGCGGCAAAAGTTGCCTCCGGTTTTGACAATTTAATCGTTGGTGGTGGTGTGGAAGTCATGTCGCGCGTTCCCATGGCTTCTGATGGAGGTGCCTGGTTTTTAGATCCTGATGTAAGTATTCAAACAGGGTTTGTACCCCAGGGGATTAGTGCGGATTTATTGGCAACCATGGAAGGGTTTACCCGTCGTGATTTAGATGAATTGGCTTTCATTTCACAAACCCGGGCTGCCGAGGCAACAAAAAAAGGGTATTTTAAATCTGAAGTGCCTGTTTACGACCAAAACGGACTGCTTATCCTCGACCATGATGAACATATCCGCATGGGGACGACCATGTCGGACCTGGCATCACTTAAACCTGCTTTTGAAGCAGCCGGAAATTTGGGTTTTGATGAAGTCGCACTGAGAAAATATCCCATGGTTTCAAAAATTAACCACCTCCACACAGCTGGTAATTCCTCGGGCATTGTTGACGGGGCAACTGCCGTTTTAGTAGGTTCCGAAGAAATCGGCAAACGTCTGGCATTAACCCCGCGTGCCCGTATTGTCTCAATGGGCCTGGTAGCTACCGAACCAACTATCATGCTGGTTGGTCCGGGGCCGGCCTCATTAAAAGCTCTTAAAAAAGCAGGGATGACCGTGGATGACATGGATTTAATTGAAATCAACGAAGCCTTTGCAGGAGTCGTTCTCCGATTTTTAAAAGATCTCCAAATTAATGATCTCGATCGGGTGAATGTAAACGGGGGTGCCATGGCCATGGGACATCCCCTCGGGGCAACCGGAGCCATGTTACTGAGCACCGCCCTTGACGAACTTGAAAGAAGGGACAAAGAAACCGCTTTGATTTCACTTTGTGTTGGCGGTGGTATGGGTATTGCTACAATTATTCAAAGAATTTAATTTCAAAAAAATGAATACAATAGAATATAAAATTTTAGGGCCCGGAATTGTAAATTTGGTTTTAAATGCCAAGAACCAATCCAAAAATATTATAACCGTTTCATTTATCAATGATTTACAAACCTCAGTGGATCAACTGGCTTCAGAAAAGGGCCTGAAAGGCGTTATCATCAGCTCGGATAAAGCCTCTTTTGCGGACGGAATCGATTTTAATTTCATAATTAACAAGCCTTCTGCCGAAAAGTTGTTCACTTTAACAGAAAAATTCAAATCTTCGTTGCGAAAGTTGGAGACCCTGGGGAAACCTGTCGTTTCTGTTATTAGTGGCCATTGCCTGAGTGGAGGCTTCGAAATGGCACTGGCATCCCACTACCGAATTGCCCTGAACGACGATAAAATAAAAATCGGTTTACCCGACATCAAGCTGGGCATTTTGCCAATAGGCGGGGCAATTACCCGCATTTCAAGACTCATGGGATTGCAAAGTGCATTCGGTTATCTTACGGATGGAAAAACACTCTCCCCATCGAAAACATTAGAAACAGGATTAATACATAAAATAGTGGATAACCGGGAAAAATTAATTCCCGCTGCTATTGAATGGATAAATACACACCCACAAGTACTACAACCATACGACGAAAAAGGGTACAGACTTCCCGGTGGAAATATTATGCATCCTAAAATGGCCCAGATCATCACAGCAGCCCCGGCCGTCCTGATTAAAAAAACAAGGGGAAATTATCCTGCCCCTGCTGCTGTTCTCAGCGTGTTGGCCGAAGGCTCCGTTACCGATCTTGATGCTGCCTTTAGAATTGAATCACGCTATTTTGTTAAGATAGCAAGGGGAAATGTGGCCCAAAATATGTTGACTACACTTTGGTATCAGTTTAATGACCTGAAAAAAGGAAACAACCGTCCGGAGCTACCACCTTCCAAACCGGTAAGAAAAGTCGGCGTACTTGGCGCCGGCATGATGGGACATGGGATTGCCTATGCAGCAGCCCGGGCAGGGTATCAGGTAGTACTAAAAGATGTATCCATGGAAATGGCTGTCAGGGGACTAAAAAAAATTGAAGCCATCCTGAATAAAATGGTGGAAAAGGGCCGGATAACCCCTGAAAAGAAACAACAACTTTTAAAACGAATAAACCCTACTGATAACCCAAAAGATTTACAAGGTAGTGACCTGATTATTGAAGCAGTTTTTGAAAACAGGGATTTAAAAGCGAAAGTAACACAAGAAGCTGAACCGTTTTTGTCAGAAAGGGGGATTTTTGCCTCCAACACTTCCACTCTGCCCATTTCCAGCCTTGCCCCTTCCCTCTCACGGGAAGATAAATTTATCGGCCTTCATTTCTTTTCGCCGGTACATAAAATGCAACTGGTTGAAATTATTAAAGGGAAAAACACTTCGGAGGAAACCCTGGCACAAGCTTTTGATTATGTACTAAGTATCAAAAAAATACCTATTGTTGTTAACGACAGCCGCGGATTTTATACTTCCCGCGTTTTCAGTACTTATGTTGAAGAAGGCCTGGCCCTGTTAAGCGAGGGTCAAAACCCCCAGTGTATTGAATCAGCAGGACTGGCAGCCGGAATGCCAGTGGGCCCATTGGCGCTTACCGACGAGATAACACTGACTTTAGTAGAGCACATCAATAAACAAACGGAAGCAGACTTAAAAGCCCAGGGGAAAACACGCCCGTCGCACCCTGCTGACGCTGTGATCGAGAAAATGATTCATGAGTTTAACCGAAAAGGAAGGTCTTCCGGCGCGGGATTCTATGATTATCCTTCCGGTGAGCCCAAGCATCTTTGGGAAAGACTACCAAAAATATTTCCTTTAAAAGAAACTGTTTTAAAACAAGATGAAATGATTGAAAGGCTGATGTTTATTCAGGCTATTGAATCTGTCAGGTGTTTGGAAGAAGGGGTTTTGACCAGTGTGGGCGATGCCAACATCGGAAGCATCTTTGGCTGGGGATTTCCCGCATTTAAAGGTGGTACACTGCAATTCATTAACGATTATGGTCTTGCCCGTTTTGTTGAAAAGGCAAAATATTTGAAGAATAAATTTGGCAAACGTTTTTCCGTTCCCCCGTTATTGTTTGAAATGACTGCGTTGGAAAAAACTTTCCGATAACAACCTGTTTTTAAAATCTCAAAAAATGAAAAGAAACCTGCCTTTTACAGAAGAACATGAGCTGTTTCGCCAATCGCTGAAAGAATTTATTGCCCGGGAGATTGCCCCTCATTATGCACAATGGGAAAAAGACGGGATTGTACCCAGGGAAATTTGGAAAAAGTGCGGTGCACAGGGATTCTTACTGCCGTGGGCAGATGAGAAATATGGCGCTTTCCATGCCGATTACCTTTTCTCTGTTATTGTGATGGAAGAACTTGCTGCATCTGGTTTTATGGGGCTGTTCCTGTCATTGCATAATGATATTGTCGCTCCTTATATCACCCGTTTTGGTTCTGCCAGCCAAATCAAAAAATACATTCCATCATGTATTTCGGGAGATACCATTCTGGCAATTGCCATGACAGAACCAGGCGCCGGTTCCGATCTGGTAGGCATACGAACCACCGCCGTAAAAGAAGGTAACTCCTGGATACTAAACGGACAAAAGACTTTTATTTCCAACGGATTATTAGCTGATTTGGTGATCGTAGCAGCAAAAACAGGGAATAAAGAAACACCGGCACACCAGGCCATCAGCTTGTTTTTGGTCGAACGGGGAACACCCGGTTTTAACAGGGGGAAACCACTCAGGAAAATCGGGTTAAAAGCACAGGATACGGCAGAACTATTTTTTGATAATTGCAGGATTCCTGCCGAAAACCTGTTGGGTGAAGAAGGAAAAGGGTTTTATTATTTAATGGAAAAATTACCTGAAGAACGTCTGTCAGTAGCCATTGGCTGTCAAGCATCTGCCGAGGCTGCTTTTCAACTGGCTTTACAATATATTAAAGAACGGAAAGCTTTTGGTAAAACCGTTAGTCAGTTTCAATATATTCAATTTGAAATGGCCGATATGGCCAGTTTACTCAATATGGGAAGAAGTTTTATCGACCACGCCATATTAGCCCACCTGAATAATGAACCCATTTTGATGGAAACAAGCATGGCCAAATATAAAATCTGTGAATTAAATAAAGAAATTACTGATAGATGCCTGCAACTGTTTGGCGGATATGGATATATGGCAGAATATCCCATTTCGCGATTTTATGTGGATGCAAGAATACAGACCATATATTCGGGAACATCCGAAATAATGAAATTGATTATTGCTAAAAAATTAGGGCTTTAAAATGGGAACGTTAACAGGATATAAAGTGATTGAAATGGGCGGAGTTGGTCCGGGGCCTTTTGCCGGAATGCTCCTCGCCGATATGGGGGCCGAAGTAGTTCGTGTGGAACGTAAAGACGCCGCGCTTCGATTGGTTGCTGCAAAATATGAGATCCTGAACCGCGGCAAAAAATCTGCTTTTTTTGATTTAAAAAAGGCTTCACAAAGAGAACTGGTCCGTAAACTCATTGATGGGGCCGATGTACTGATTGACCCCTACAGGCCCGGAGTCATGGAAAAGTTAGGCCTTTCGCCAGAAACGGTAATGAAAAGCAACACGAAATTAATTTATGGCCGGATTACAGGTTACGGACAAAAAGGAGATTTATCAAAATTTGCCGGCCACGACATTAATTACCTTGCCATTAGCGGGGCGTTGCATGCCATCGGACCGAAAAATAAACCTTCTGTACCACTTAATTTAATTGCAGATTACGGAGCGGGAGGCATGCTTTTGATAAACGGAATTCTCGCAGCGTTGCTCGAAAGGGAACGATCAGGCATAGGACAAATCGTAGATGCAGCCATGGTAGACGGGGTTGCACAGTTGATGGCTATGTTTTATGGCTATCTGCAAACAGATTTTTGGTCGCTCGAAAGGGAGAGCAACCTGATTGATGGAGGAACGGCCTGTTACAACATCTATGAAACCAAAGACAATAAGTTTATGGCGCTGGGGGCCCTTGAACCGCATTTTTATAAAAAACTAATCGGTTTATTGCCTGTTGACGTAAAAGAATTTGCCGATCAGTGGACGTCCGAAAAGTGGCCGGTCCAAAAAGAAAAATTGAAAAAAATATTCAAACTCAAAACCCGCGACGAATGGACTGCGATCCTGTTTAAACAAGATACCTGTGCCGCACCGGTCTTAAACATGAAAGAGGCCATCGAATTTCAACCTAACAAATCCCGGTCTGTTTTTGTTGAGCAACAGGGCATTATTCAACCTGCACCAGCCCCCCGCTTTAGCAGGACCCCATCCAAAGCGGGACTACTTCCTGAAAAATATGGTCAGCATACAAATGAAATTATTCATCAATTAAAATAATGGTCCCATGATTTTTGCAACACAAGAGAGTATAAAAAAATATACTCAACTGGGCGTATGGAGCGAAACAACGCTCATAGACTACTTCAAATCCCACGTTAAGTCAAATCCGGATAAGGTGTGTCTGGTTGATCCCTACGACAGGGAAGCCCTTACGGGAATTAAACCAGAACGATTGACTTATGCTCAATTTGATCATGCCATTGATGCTACCGCCGGGGCATTATCAAGGCTTGGGATCGGCAAAGACGACATTGTCGTGGTACAACTCCCCAATGTCTGGGAATTGGCCATGCTTTATCTTGCCATTGCCCGGGCCGGTGCCGTTATTACCCCTGTTCCGGTCCAATGGCGCAAAGCCGAATTAAAACACGTGGCAGGCCTCACCAGGGCAAAAGCATTGATCACCCTGTCCGATTTCCATTCGTTTCACCATATCGAATTGGGGAAAATGTTACAAAAGGAATTGCCCACACTGAAACATGTGTTGTCTTTAAATGAAATACGGGAAATGAGCCGCGGGGAAACAGATAACATCATGGATTTAGATAAAATTGACATTGATGCCAATGACATTTTTACCATTTGCTGGACTTCAGGAACAGAAGCCCGGCCCAAAGGCTGCCCCATGAGCCACAATAACTGGAAAGGGGCTATGGCAGTGCAGGAACCCGCCGGGATTCAACCAGGGGATATATTACTCACAGCAGGGCCCTTGGTAAATATGGGATCCGTAGGAACCGTATTTATCCCATGGATTATATTGGGCGGCACACTGGTGCTGCATCATCCTTTTAACCCGACGGTATTTATGCAACAAATTGCCATGGAAAAGGTAAATTATACTTTACTTGTCCCGGCTGTAATCAATATGATTGCCAAACACCCCCGGGTCGACAGTTTTAAGTTAGATTCCATCAGATCAATCACTGTGGGATCGGCCCCCCCTTCACTTTGGAGTGTTCAGGAATTTAAACGGCGCTGGAATATAAATATCGGAAATATCTGGGGACAAAATGAAGGAACGGGAATTGTTTCAGGCGTGGACGATGTCCCCGATATTAAACTTCGGGTAAGCCATTTTCCTCAGTACGGAAAACCCGGCTCACATTGGAAGTCGGCCTGTTCCAACTTCATAGAGACCAAAATAATTGACACAAACGGCCGGGAAATGACAAAGGTTAACGATACCGGCGAACTCGTTTACAAAGGCCCCGGGGTTATCGCCCGGTATTATAAAAATCCAGAAGCTACAAAAAACAGTTTTACAAAAGATGGCTTTTTTCGTACGGGAGACCGGTTTGTAATAAAAGAAAACGACCTCATTTCCTTTTACGATCGCCAAAAAGATATCATCATCCGGGGAGGAAACAATATCAGTGCACAGGAAATAGAGAATTATATTTTTGCCCATCCCAAAGTAAAAGATGTGGCGATAGTCTCCATGCCCGATGAACGGCTCGGTGAGAAAGTATGCGCCTACATAGTTCCAAAAGAGGGGAATACAGTCACTATCAATGAGCTAACATCGTTTTTGGAAGAAAAAGGGGTGGCAAAATACAAATGGCCCGAAAGGATCGAAATTATTGATTTTATACCCCGCAACCCGGTGGGTAAAATCTTAAAAAATATATTAAGAGAGGATATTCGAAAAAAAACACCGGGCTGATTCGGAATTCATGTTTTAGACTTTATTTATAAAAAATATTGAAACCTTATTTTATAATATCATACATAAAATATGAAAGAAACAGAAGCTGAAAAAAATAAACGCTTGCAACTGATTAAAGAAACTTTCCAGAATGTAATGCCTGCAAATAAAATGCTGGGAATGATTATTGAAGAACTGGAGGAAGGATATGTCAAAATTCATCTCCCTTTTCAAAAAAAGTTTGTAGGCGATTTCCAAAAGGGATTCTATCATGGAGGGTTTATAGCAAGCGTGGCAGATACTGCCGGCGGTTTAGTTGCTTACAGCCTTGCCCGGGAGGGTGATCAGGTGAATACGGTGGATATGCGTATTGATTATCTCCATGGTGCCCTTGAGCAGGATTTATATGGTGAAGCCCGCCTGGTGAAAGCAGGAAACCGTATCATTTTAACGGATATAAAACTCTTTCAAAAACACCATGATCAACCAGTTGCTGTAGCACGATGTGCTTATAGTATTAAAAGAAAAGAAGGTGGATAAACCCATGCCATAATTTTAGTTAGCAACCATGCAAAGAAAGATACGCCACATTGGTAAATATTAAAATTATGAAAACGAACTATTTTGTTAAAATATTTTTTGGTAATTCCTTATACCTTGTGTTCATTGTAATCTTATTTATATGTGCTGGACGGTTAAATTATTGGCAAGGACTAATTTATATTTCGATTGAGTTAATAATGTTTGTATTATTAAAATACACTGCTCTGAGAATAGATTCTGAACTAACAAAAGAGCGTTCAAAAGTAGGAGAAAATACTAAAAAATGGGATAAGATCATATTGGGATTAATTTTATTTGTTAAAATATCAGTATTTATAGTTGCCGGCCTTGATTCTGGTCGTTATCATTGGTCACCTGATTTTCATTGGAGTATATATATATTTGGGATAATCTTAATAGTTTTAGGACAATTATTATTTCTTATTGCCCAAAAACAAAATAGGTTTTTCTCAAGTACAGTAAGAATCCAGGCTGATAGACAACATATTGTTTGTGAGACTGGATTATACAGATTAGTCAGACATCCTGCTTATATGGGTTCGATTATTGAATCACTTGGATTTCCATTACTTTTTGGTTCATTATGGAGTATAATCCCGGTATGTGTATTGATTATACTATTGTTAGTAAGGACAAATTTAGAGGATAGAACTTTAAAAAATGAATTAAAGGGTTATCTTGAATATTCAGAGAAGACCCGATACAAAATTATTCCTTATATATGGTAATGATTTAAAATTATAAATACGCACAGTTGCTAATATGAAGATTAAGCATTAAATGGAAATACTGGTAAATAGAAAAATAAAACTCTGACACTGCGGCACGCACCATAGCCGCACACGATAAAAACTGAAATCAATAAAAAGAAATAACAGTATCTCAGGTAAAAGCCCACATGAAAGAATAAAATTTTTCTACCTTTGAAAAAAAATTCACCTCATGGAACTTTCCCCGTTAACTGCTGTCTCTCCGGTAGATGGCCGCTATCACAACAAAACAAAAGTCCTTTCGGAATATTTTTCGGAGTATGCGTTGTTTCGGTACCGTACCCGTGTGGAAGTAGAGTATTTTATTGCCCTTTGTGAAATTCCTTTGCCGGGACTGGAGACTTTTGACGCTTCGGAATTTGCAACCTTGCGAAAAATCTACCGGGATTTTTCCGAAAAAGAAGCGCAGGCGATAAAAGATATTGAAAAAGTGACCAACCACGATGTGAAAGCGGTCGAATATTTTATCAAAGAAAAAATGACAGAGGCCGGTCTGGGCGCATACAAAGAATTTGTCCATTTCGGCCTTACCTCACAGGACATCAACAATACGGCGGTTCCGCTTTCGCTGAAAGAAGCCCATGAGAAAGAGATTTTCCCGGCGCTGGACAGCCTGAAAAAACATTTGCTGGAATTAGCCTTTCAGTGGAAAACCGTTCCCATGCTGGCACGCACGCACGGGCAGCCGGCATCGCCTACATACCTCGGTAAAGAGTTTTATGTTTTTGTGGAACGGCTGGAAAACCAGTTTGAACTGTTGAAAAGCATTCCCTTTTCTGGAAAATTCGGCGGCGCTACCGGCAACATGAATGCCCATGTGGTGACCTATCCCGAAATCGACTGGGAAAACTTCGCAGCCGATTTTCTGAAAAACCAGCTGAAACTGCATCGGCAGACCACCACTACTCAAATTGAGCATTACGACTACCTCGCTGCTTATTTCGATGGGTTGAAAAGGATATCTAATATTTTGATGGATTTAAGCCGCGATTTATGGCTTTACATCTCCATGGACTATTTCAAGCAGCAGATCAAAGCCGGGGAAGTCGGTTCTTCGGCCATGCCGCACAAGGTGAACCCCATCGATTTTGAAAATGCCGAAGGAAACCTGGGACTGGCCAATGCCCTTTTTGAACATCTCGCTGCCAAGCTGCCGGTATCCCGT
>JALUYM010000074.1 GCA_027018745.1 Bacteroidales bacterium
TTATTCTCCTACACGTATGGTAACGCTTGATTCATTGACCATTGCCGATGCTGCCGCAGATTTCCATTCGGAAGAAAACGTTCCGCGAAAGGCAATAACAATGGGGGTGGGCACTATCATGCCTTCCAGGAGGATTATTTTAATGGCCTGGGGAGAGAAAAAAGCTTCCATTATAAAAAAAGCAGTGGAAGGCCCTGAAGTTGATACTGTTCCGGCAACGTTTTTACAAAATCATCCCAATACGGTGGTTGTTCTTGACAAAGAGGCCGCTGCCGAACTTGTTCGTTTCAAAACTCCTTGGTTGGTACGCGACGTGGAATGGAATGACAGGCTTATCCGTAAAGCGGTTCTGTGGTTGTGTGAGAAACTGGATAAATCCATATTGAAATTGACCAACCGTGATTATAATGATAACAGCTTGGGTGATATGGTGATAAAATACGGCCCTGCTTACGATATTAACCTGAAGGTTTTCAATATGTTGCAAAAGAGCATTACGGGATGGCCGGGGGGTAAACCCCATGCCGATGATTCGCAACGTCCTGAACGGGCAAAGCCCTTTCCCAAAAGAGTTCTTGTTTTCAGTCCCCATCCCGATGACGATATGCTGGCTATGGGCGGAACCATAAACCGCCTGGTAGAACAGGGCCATGAAGTGTTTGTAGCCTATCAGACTTCGGGAAACATTGCGGTGGCAGATGATGTAGTGAACCGGTTTATCTATTTTGCTGAAAAGATAATCGGAGATATTGACATGAACATAAAATTGATACACCAGTCGTTGTCAAATAAAAAACAGGGAAATATTGATATCCCCGAAGTGCGCCGGTTGAAAACCCTGATACGGGAAGCCGAAGCCCGTTCGTCCTGTAAGTTTTTGAATATAAACGAAGACCATGTTTTCTTTCTTAAAATGCCCTTTTATGAAACAGGAACCATAAAAAAAGCTCCGGTTACGCTGCAGGATGTTCAACTACTGGTCGATATCATGCGCCGGGTACAGCCACATCAGATTTATGCTGCCGGAGACCTTACCGACCCGCACGGGACTCATCGCAAATGTTTTGATGGAATTGTTAAGGCACTGGAAACGGTGAAAAATGATAAATGGCTGAAAAACTGTCGTGTCTGGATGTACCATGGTGTCTGGAAAGAATGGGATATCGCCGATGTGGACATGGCTGTCCCCATAAGCCCTGAAGAATTAAAGAAAAAACGTACGGCCATATTTCGCCATTCCAGTCAGAAAGAGATGATGTACCCCGGCTCCCAGGATGTGGAAATATGGCGTTATGCCATTGACCGTAACCGCGAAACTGCCCGTAAGTACGACAAATTTGGAATGGCGGAATACGAAGCTATTGAATTGTTTGTGGAATACAAAATCAGCCCGTAACTGCCTTTATAAGTTTTTATCCACTGTTCCATCCGGCAGCATGTTATCGGGGTGGGGGATACCATTCTCCTCTTTTTGATAACGGATACAGGATTTCCAGTTCCCTTTACAGTAATTTTCAATCCATTTTTTGTCAAGTTTTCCCTCTTCCCAATAGTATTTCATGGGACAAACAGGAAACCATTTACAGGTTTTATTTTTAAACATCTCTTATTATCAGATTTTAAAAAAACCGCCCGAAATATTATCTTCCGGGCAGTTCAAAAAATTATGAGTGAAAATTATTTTACAATTTTATGGCCAGTTCATAAGCTTCACGGATAGCTTCCTGCGCTTTGCCTACTTTCAGGGCATCGCCCACAAAATAAACAGGGGGCAAAGATCCGTTTTTTTCAAAAGGATGGTATGAACGCATGCCGGTGGCCACCACAATTTTATCCACGCCGGCAATAATCCTTTCTCCTTCCTCTCCTTTTATCCTGATTTCGCTGCCGTTAACTTCTGTTACGGTATGGCTGGTGATGATTTCCGCTCCTTTGGTTTTCAGCTTTTTCAATGTCATGGCTTTTTCTATCATTTCCATGCCCCTGGCAATTTCTTCCAGCATTTCCACAATGACTACATCATTGTCTTTGTCTGCCAGTTTACTTGCTACTTCCATGCCAATGAGGCCGCCGCCTATGACCAGTATCTTCTTGCCGGAAGGCAAATGCTCATCTTCCAGGGATTCAGTCCAGTAGTACTCTTTTAGCCCTTTGATGGGCGGGACAGCAGGCAGTGCCCCTGTTGCCATAATAATACCATCAAATTTATCTGAGGTCAGGTTTTCCGGTACTGCTTCTTCTTTTCTGATTTCTACAGCTGTCTGTTTTAATTCTTCCACGTAATAGTCTACAATTTCCTTCAGGCTCTCTTTGTTGGGAGGAAGGTATGCCAGGTTAAACTGCCCGCCGAGACGGTTTTTTTCAAATAAAACCACATCATGTCCCCTTTCTCTCAGGCTAATGGCAGCCTGCATCCCGGCCAGACCACCGCCTGCCACAGCATAACGTTTTTTGTCGGCTGCTTTTTTGATGGCGGCAAGACCGGTATTCACCAGCGGGTTTACCACGCAACCCAGTCCCTGCCCCGATTTAACGCCACCGAGGCATCCTTCCGAACAGGCAAGACATGGCCGGATAAGGCCTTCAACCTGATGCAGGTATTTGCCCACAAAATCCGGATCGGCAACCAATGCCCTTCCCAAAGCAAGGTAATCGGCCTGGTATTTTTCTTTTAGCAGCATGATGTCTTTGGGGGAATGGATACGTCCCACAAAAATTACCGGTATATGGAGGTTCTCTTTCAGTTTGCCGGCCAGTTGCCAGGTTTTGCCTTTGGGAACAAACATGTGTTGGAAAAACCAGGGAGGGGTGCTGCATGCCGAACCTGCGGTTACATGCAGTGCATCAATGTGTTCCTGTTCCAATAATTTTGCAAAAACAACCATTTCTTCTATGTGGAAACCGTTGGGGATCATTTCGTCGCCACTGATGCGCACAATGAGCGGAATATGAGTAGCAGCTTTTACTGCTTTGACGACTTCTAATGGAAAACGCATTCTGTTTTCAAGGCTCCCGCCGTATTCATCATTGCGGTTGTTAACGGCCGGGGACAGGAATTGTGCCATGAGATAACCGTGCCCCATTTGCAGCTCCAGTATGTCAAACCCTGCTTTTTCAGCTCTTTGGGCAGCATCCACATGCATGCTGACCACTTTATCCATCATTTCGCGGTCCATTTTTTGGGGTATGGCGCCACCGTTTTCACAAGCTTTATCGGTGGATGACCAATGGTAATTTCCGGGAATTTTCGGATTGGCCATACGCCCCGGATGGTTCAGGTGGGCAATGACTTTTGATCCGTTTCCGTGAATGACATCCAAAAGCTTTTTCAGCCCTTCTAATTTGTTGTCGTTATCTATGCCCAATTGGGTGGGCAGTTCACGTAATCCTGCATCCATGTAAAGTGGTTCCAGGGTGACAGCCCCCACGTGTTTGCTTCGGGCATCGTAAAAGTCCAAATGTCTTTGTGTAACTACACCGGTACCATCACTGTATCCCAGTTTCACCGGCGCCATGATAAATTCGTTTCTCAGGTCCAACATAGCTGTATGTTTTTATATTTAATTTATGTACATATTTTATATACAAAAATACAAAATTGGTGAATAAACAAACCAATTATGTTTCACTAATATTGCATGAATGGAACTTATTT
>JALUYM010000075.1 GCA_027018745.1 Bacteroidales bacterium
AGGGCATGTCGCAATCTAACCAGAACGGCCAGGCGCCCCAGCATGTTATTCCCAACGCTAACTTAAATGATTTCTCTGTTTTCAGCATGGGGCGGCACAATTTCGGCAAAACTATTCTGGAAGCCGGCATCCGTTACGACCACAGGAATGTGGTTGTACCGAAACATTATGCCGGTCTTAACAATACCACGCTCATGCCACGTATAAATAAAAACTTTAATAACATAAGTGCTTCTGTAGGAACCGTTGTCCATTTCAACAAAATCATGCTGTTACGATTTAATCTTGCTTCTGCCTTCCGAAGTCCGAATGTCGCCGAGCTGACGCAAAACGGATTGCATGGAAACCGATATGAAGTGGGTGATGCCAATTTGAAGAATCAACAAAACCTGGAAGCCGACCTTGGCTTTCATATTCATACTAACCATACTACTTTTGAAATATCCACTTTCTACAACTACATTGACAATTATATTTTTCTGTCTCCCACGGCCGACACACTTACCAACGGAACAAAAATTTACCGCTACAAACAAACGCCTTCTTATCTCTTAGGCGGAGAAGCCGGCATTCATTTTCATCCCGAATCTATCAGTTGGTTACACCTGAAAGCCGATTATGCTTATATCTATGCCCGAAAATGTTCTGGAGGTTTTCTGCCGTTAATTCCGGCCAATAAACTTCACTTCGAAGTAATGGTTCGTAAGAACAAATGGAAATTGTTGCGTTCCTCATTTGCAAAGATTGCCTGCGACTATGTGTTTGCCCAAAACCACACCAGTGATTTTGAGACAGTTACGCCGGCTTATTTTTTGCTAAGGGCAGGTATTGGAACCGATATAAAAGCAGACCATCAAATCATCAGTGTCAGCCTGATGGGAACCAACCTGCTCAACACGAGGTACATTGGTCATCTTTCCACGCTGAAAGATGTGGGCATATACAACATGGGGCGGAACATTTCGCTGAACATCCGCATTCCGTTCGGGATAAAACAGTGATGAATTTTCAGGGCGGGCCGGCGCACAAGGCTTTCACGGGTCGTCCGCTGTTAGTCCTCGCCGGCAGCGCCGTTCAGCCGGCAGCTCGGCAGTAGCTCCCTTGTCGCTCTGCCTCCCCGGGCTTCACAGGCGCTTCCGGCTGCGGGCTATCCGCTTCCGCCCCTGCCGCTTGGTTGCCCATGAATAAATTCAAGGGCAATTGAGAGAACCGTCGGCTTCTGACGGATTACCACCATCATATTCCCGCCCGCGGGACGACTCAACTTACTGACCGGGAATTTATTCCCGGGTTCATTCCCGGGCTTTATTGAATGTAGTTCAACCTTTCAGCTCTCATCCGAGCTGAAAGGTTAACCAAATCTTTTGTGGTCTTTGGGCTGTACTTCGTGCCCCTTAGCGATTCCTGTCTTCTGAACCTTCGAAACCACAAACTCCAGTATCTTTTTCTGGTCATCCGCCGAAAACCAGTGTATTTCCGGATCGCGATTAAACCAGGTAAGTTGCCTTTTAGCATAACGACGGGTATTGGTCTTGATTTTCTCGATAGCTTCCGCCAAAGACAACACACCATCAAAATACGCAAATAATTCTTTATAGCCCACTGTGTTAAGTGCATTGGTATGACGATATGGCAAAACCGATTTTGCTTCCTCCATCCAGCCGAGGGAAAACATGTTGTCAGTACGCCGATGAATACGGTCAAAAAGTTCTTTGCGTGGTAAATCCAGACCGATTTTTAAAATATTAAAATTTCTTTTCACCGGTTTGTTCAGGCGCAGCTCCGAATACTTTTTTCCGGTCTGTAAACAAACTTCAATGGCACGCATGAGCCGTTTTGGATTCTGCCGGTCTACCTGCATAAAATATTCAGGATCAAGATCTCTCAGTTGATTTTGCAACACTCCTATCCCCTGTTGCAACCATTGTTTTCGTAAAGTCTCACGCAGCCCGGGGTCAGGGTCAGGCAGGTCATCAATACCATTACAAACTGCATTGATATAGAGGCCCGATCCCCCAGCCATAACCATAACATCATGTCTTTGAAATTTTTTCCGTAACAAATCCAGTACTTCCCTCTCGAAACGCGACACATTGTAATCGTCATTCAGGGACAAGTTTCCGACAAAATGATGCGGAACCAACTTGCGTTGTTCATTCGTTGGAGCAGCCGTCCCGATGGGTATTTCCCGATAAAACTGGCGCGAATCGGCTGAAATGATTTCCGTCCCGAAATGTTTTGCCAGGGCAATGGCCATACCCGTTTTTCCGGATGCCGTCGGACCCAAAACCACTATCAGTATTTTCTTTTTCGCCATGAAACCCTCTATTTTTCAGGGAAATATTTCCGGCTGACCACTTTTAACCCCCGGGTCTTGCCGATGGAGAGCATAAACATAAAAGCTTCTGAAAAATCATTATGGATTTTCCCGTCCAGAATGGCTTCCCGGATAGCCGTTTTAATTTCTCCCACAGTCCTGGAAGGCTTCAACCCGAATGTCTCCATTATAATTTTACCACTTACCGGAGGCTGCCAGTTGCGAATACGGTCTTTTTCTTCCACCTCTTTCAGCTTTTGCCGTACCAGCTCAAAATTTTTTATATAACGCTTTACTTTAGCCTCATTTTTTGAGGTGATATCTGCCGTACTCAGTGTCATCAGATCATCTATATCATCACCAGCATCAAACAACAAGCGTCGGACTGCCGAGTCGGTGACACTATCCTGTGCCAGCACAATAGGGCGCAAATGCAGCAGTACCAGTTTTTGTACGTAACGCATTTTTTCATTAGAAGGCAGTTTCATCTTTTTGAAAATTCCGGGCACCATTTTCGCACCGATAAACTCATGGGCATGGAATGTCCAACCCACTTTCGGGTCAAAACGTTTGGTAACCGGTTTGGCAATATCGTGCAGGATAGCTGCCCAGCGCAACCACAGGTTATCCGATACTTTCGCCACATTGTCCAGCACTTCCAGCGTATGATAAAAATTGTCTTTATGCCCTTTGCCATTGATGGTTTCCACGCCCTTCATCATAACAAATTCAGGAAAGATGTTTTCCAGAAGCCCCGAATCATCCAACAATTTAAAACCTTCACCCGGCTTTTTGGCAAGTACTATTTTATTAAGTTCATCGGTTATCCGCTCTTTGGAAACAATGGAAATCCGGTTTTTGTTTCGCCGGATAGCAGCAAAAGTATTTTCCTCAATGGTAAATTCCAACTGGGTGGCAAACCGAATGGCACGCATCATGCGCAACGGATCGTCCGAAAAGGTGATATCCGGGTCCAGCGGCGTACGTATCAGTTTGTTTTTCAGGTCTTCCAATCCGTTAAACGGATCATTCAGCGTACCGAAATCCTTCTCGTTCAAGCTTATGGACAAAGCATTAATGGTAAAATCGCGGCGGCGTTGATCCTCTTCCAGGGTGCCGTTTTCCACAATAGGCTTGCGCGAGCTTTTGCGGTAGGATTCTTTGCGGGCACCCACAAACTCCAGCTCCCAGCCCTTGAAACGGAGCATGGCCGTACCGAAATTTTTAAAATAGCGCGCCTGCGTACCGTGCCCGAGATTAGCAGCCAGTTGCCGGGCAAAATCGATACCACTGCCGGCCACCACAAAGTCCACATCTTTGGATGGGCGCCCCAGCAA
>JALUYM010000076.1 GCA_027018745.1 Bacteroidales bacterium
GGTTATATCGTGCAGCGCAACGGAACACAGATGCTGGAATTATACGGAATTCCCGAAGAAGGCGATGTGCTGGAGAACATAAAACCCGACGAATTGCTGTCGCATGCCTTCCGGTTTATCCCGGGCCAGCGGTTTTCGTGGCACAATGAAAAAGGCGAAGCCATGGCGGAATGGGAGGTGATGACATCGGTTTACAACAAATCCTACTTTTTCTGTAAAGAAACGGAAAGTGTGGCCTGGTTTGAGAACGATGGCGCCCTGTTTTATTTTACCCATTTTGAGGGCGACAGAAACAGTTTGCTCTATGATTTTTACCGGGCCACTTTTATGGTGCAGATGAGTTTCCGGCAGGCCATGGAAATCCGCGACGATTTTCCGGTAAATAAAATCTTTACTCCCGCCGAACTTTTTTTGCACGATTTTGTGGCACCTTTCTTTTTCTATAAAAAGGCCTTTTTTAAATTGAAATATACCCGCATCGACAATACTTCTTTTCCTTCTGAAATGACCCTGGAGTCGGAAGTGGAAAAACAAAATATGTTGAAAAAAGAGAAGCTTGCTTCCTACTCTTTGCAGGTTGGTACAGAAGGAATCAGGGAATTTTCAGGAAAATTTAAAACAAAACACTTTCATGTAATATGTTCAAAACCATAGGAATATCAATCGTTTTGCTCTTTTTGTCCGTTCTGCAGGTGCAGGGACAAAAGCCTGATTTTGTGTATTATGATTCGTTGACGTATCATCAGTACATAAACAAAGATTACGGGGCGTTGTTAAAAACCGGTAAGGAAGCCCTGCATGCCGGACTCGATTATTATTATCTGCGCATGCGCATGGGAATTGCTGCCTATCAGAAAAAACAGTACCGTGTGGCGGCCGTTCATTTTGAAAAAGCATTGCATTTTAATGATAATGATTTGGTGCGCGAGTATCTTTACTATGCTTACCTGTGGGGAGGGGAACCTTTGTTGGCTCAGGAATCGGAAAAGGGCATGTCGTCCGAATTGCAGAAAAAGCTGAAACTGAAGAAAAAGGGTTTGTTATCGGCAGAAGCGGTGGCCGCCTTTCTCACAAGAAACGGAAACGTACCCGATAATTTTGCCATTCCCGACAAAGAGGGGTTGCAGGTTATCCCGAAACAGTTTTATGATGCCACGGTGAGCCTCCGGCATAAACTGGGCACCAAATCGCAAATGACACACGTATTTACTTACCTCAATAAACAAAACGAAAAGTATTATTACACCGATAACAAACACTATTTTGATCCTGCCTACAATACCAACCAGTTTCAATATTATATCGGAACCTTTTTTTCGCTGAACCGGTCCTGGGGCCTGCATGTGAACGGGCAGGTATCGGTTTTGGCCATGCCCGAATATACCGAGACAAGAGGCCGTATGGGGTATACTTATCTTGTTAAAACAAATGCCTGGCAAACCGATTATGTTTTGTCGGCCTCGGTGGTGAAAGATTTTGCCTTCGTTTCCGTCGAAGGGGGCCTGGCCCTGGTTAACATTGGCAACCAGGCTGCCTGGCAGCCGGAACTGCTCTTTCGGATTTATCCGTTTGCCAATTTGGACCTGTATACCGAATCCGGGTTCTTTTACCAGTTGCGAAGCGGAGAGGCCGCATTTTTTCAGCAGCAGAAAATCGGCGGGAAACTTTTCAGGAAGCTGTGGCTTGAAGGCAGCTATTTTTCCGGCGGGGTCTCGGGTTTTGTACTCGACAACAGTGTGTTGCTCTTTAACGGCCCCGAAGAAATCAAGTGGATGGCCGGCGGCAAACTGATTTATATGGCCGGAAGCCGCACAAAACTGACCCTGGGTTATCAGCACAGGCGCCAGGCTACCTGGTTTGTCCCCGTTTCGAATACGGAAACGCGTTCCAATAAAACAAGTTTGAATTATTCACTTTTCTATATTTTAGTATCATGGTCATTTTAAAGAGATTATTTATTGCAGGATTATTTTTGTTGAGCGTTCAGGCTGTTTATGCCCAAAATGATGTGATCAAAGCTTTTCAGCAGAGTTATCTGCTTGAAAAAAGCGGAAAAAACAAAGAGGCACTGGATGCCCTGAAAAAGGTCTATCAGGAAGACAATTATGAAATCAATCTCCGTTTGGGATGGCTTTCTTATTTATCCGGTATGTTCACCGAGTCCATTGCCTATTACAACAATGCCATTCATAAAATGCCGGTTTCGGTAGAAGCCCGCCTGGGAATTGTTTTGCCGCTGTCGGCTATGGGTAACTGGAACCAGGTGATTGAACAGTACAATAAAATTTTAAGGGTTGATCCGCAAAACACGGTGGTAAATTACCGTCTGGGCGTGATTTATTATGAGCGCAAACAGTACGGCAAAGCAGAAACCTACCTGAAAAAGGTGGTCAACCTGTTTCCTTTCGACCATGATTCGCTTTTGATGCTGGCCTGGACAAAATACCGGCAGGGCGATTATAACCAGGCTAAGGTGCTGTTTAACAAGGCGCTGATGGCCGATCCCTACGATACTTCCGCCAAAAAGGGACTTTCGCTGCTCAAGTAAGGTTTTTGGCAGATGGAACGATCAGAAAAGGGGGCTTCACACAAAAAACGGAATTTCATACAATTTTTTAAAAATGTTGTAAGAGCTGTCGGGAGCGGGGCTCCTATTTTTGTAGCATAAACTTTTAAATCTAAATGCTATGAAAAAATTTCTTTTAAAGTCGGTCGGCCTGCTCCTGATCGCATTCAGTATTGTGGCCGTGTCGTCGTGTGACAAAAACAGTGACACGAGCAACCTTTCTCCTGCAACAACAACTTTTAAATCGGACAGCGTAGCGGCTGACAGTTCGCAAAACGACAGTTATGCTTCGCTGGTTTATATGCGCGAAGAGGAAAAACTGGCGCATGATGTGTACGTTAAAATGTTTGAATTATGGGGACAACCTGTTTTTGAGCATATCGCGAAAAGCGAAACCGTACACACCAACGCCATAAAAGGATTGCTCGATTATTACGGAATTGCCGATCCGGCCCTTCCCGATGCAGGCGTTTTTTCCAATCCTGATTTGCAGAATCTTTATAATCAGCTTGTGGAAAGCGGCAGCATTTCGCTTGTGGATGCCCTGAAAGTCGGAGCCACCATCGAAGAGGTGGACATTGTTGACCTTGACAAAGGCATGCAAGATAATCCGGCTGATACCATTATGACCGTATACCAAAGGTTAAGAACAGGTTCAACACATCACCTGAAAGCGTTTGTGACCCAACTGACCCGCCAGGGGGTGGATTATCAACCACAATACCTTTCGCAGGAGGTGTTTGATGCCATTATGAATGGAACCGATAATAATGATTCCATGTGGGGCAATCACGACGGTTCCTGTGACAGTACGGCTGTGGCTACCCTGACAGAGGACGAAGCCAACGGACTGCTGTTTATGCGCGAAGAAGAAAAACTGGCCCACGATGTGTATGTAAACCTGTACAATTTGTGGGGCAACAAGGTGTTTCTGAACATCTCAAAAGCAGAAACCCACCATACGGAGAGTATCTTGAAGCTTATTCAGCGTTATGGATTGCAGGATCCTGCCTTGCCTGAAGCCGGTTCGTTTTCCAATCCCGACCTGCAATCGCTGTATAATCAGCTTATGTCGGCCGG
>JALUYM010000077.1 GCA_027018745.1 Bacteroidales bacterium
AATTTTTTTCCATTCCAACAGGACAATGAGAAACAGGATAACATTGACCAGTAAATCGGAAGGGGTCACCCATCCGGGAACATCCGCCATTATGGTGTTGTGCCAAAATGAGTGGAAAAAAATTTCAGGTAACCCTATGAAATAAATGATAACCCTTAATATCAGGATTCCCAGAATAAAAAAGCCAATCTGCATCCTTTTTTTCCCCGTTGGGCGTTTTTTTGTGACTGATGAATAGGCGATGCGTTTTATGGTGAATGCAGCACAGGTGATGACCAACAAGTACAGTAGAAAAAGTATCCCGGTGATAAGCGGGGGGATGTGTTCCTTGTCAACTTTTATTGTTATTCCGAAACGGCTTACTACGTAATGGTTTTTCCCGTTATGTTTTCCCTGTTCAATTTTTATCCCATATGGAATTTTATTGTTATTTAAATTTACAAAGGATATGACTTGGTAGTTTCCGTTTATTTTTTTAGAGGCCACAATGGGATCTTCATCCATGAAAATAATGGCCGGCTTGCCCGGTTCTATTTTAGAGGCTTTTCTTATGGAGAGGAGGTTGTTGTTCCAAAAAACCAGCGAATCCCCTCTTAATACGATTATACCACCCTTATAGTCAACACTATAGCGTTTCAGTTGGCGCCAGGTCACGTTATTTTTCCGTGACAGAAACCCGATCACCTTCTTGTTTATGTTAACACTCTGAGTATTAGCTTGTTGGATAGAATTTAAACCCTTTTTAACCAATGTTTCAGGGGCATATTTATTCTTAACTATGTACAGGGAGGCGTAGAAAGCCAGCAAAATGAGTATGCATCCGGAATAAAAGCGGATATTTTTTTTTGCCTTCTCTTTTTTTTGCAGTAGGTCCATTCGTATTCTGTTCACTAGGAATACGTAAAAGTAATAAAAATTAAAGGAACAGGTTTTCTTTTTTAATATCCCGTTGGTGTTTCTTTTTTTAGAAAATAGATCAGGCTTGAATAGTTCCCCGTTTTGTTTGCCATAAGGTTTGACCGCCATGCCGGTATGGTTGCCCTGAGCAGTGCCGGATGGTTTTGTTTATATTTTTCGCTTAAATAAGAAACGTAATAAGCATCGAATTTCAGGGGTTTAGTTTTAATAATTTTCAATCCTCGGGCTTTGGAAAAATTTACGAAGGCCTGTGGGGTAAAATGAAAAAGATGCCTGGGCACATCATATCCTGCCCAGTATGCCCCATAATGTATTGCATCAAAAGATGTGGGGTTTGGAAGCGCGATGACCAGGAGGCCGTTGCTTTTCAAAAGGCGTTTCACTTTTTCAATCCGCTCATTTGCTTTTGGTATATGTTCAAGCACATGCCACAGGGTGATGACATCGAAACTGTTTTCTTCCTGTCTTTCGAGTTCATTTTCATCTCCTATGGTCAGGTTATAATTTTTTACGGCAAATTCCCGTGCCTTTTTGTTAGGTTCAATTCCCCTGGTTGTCCACCCTTCCTTTTTAAAGTAATCCAGCAATTCGCCTGTTCCGCTTCCGATATCCAGTATTTGGCCTTTTGGCGTTAGGTGGCTTATTAATTTGTATTTATAGCGGATATTTTTTTTCCTGAGCAAACTGTATATCCTTCCTGTGAAACCATTGTTTTTGGTATTGTGCGACAAATAGTTTTTTGTGTTATAATATTTTCCTAATGAACCGGCTTCTGGTCTTGGATTAGTGAATATAACTTCGCAATTCTCACATTGATAAAGGTTGAATTCTTCGCCTGTGTAAAAATAATCCTTTGTGTGCATGATTTGTCGGATAGGTGTTGAGCCGCACAAAGGGCAATTTGAGAGTTTTTCCATTTTCATTGTTTCACGTGGAACATTTATTTTTATCTTCCGAGATATACCAGTAAAACATTTATATCCGATGGGGAAACCCCACTGATCCGTGACGCCTGTCCAATGGTCCTTGGCCTGATTTTTGCCAGTTTTTCCCTTGCTTCGTATGAAATGGATTTCAGGGCGGCATAATCAAAATCCGGTTTGAGGGGGATATTCTCGAATTTGTCCAGTTTCATGGCTATTTCTTCTTCCTTTTTTATGTATCCTTCGTATTTAATTTCAATTTCTGCCGATTCCAGGATTTCCTCATCCATCCCGTGGTTACTGACTATTTCCCGTAAGGGCTTACTGCTTTTTAAAATGTCTTTCATGCTTATTTGTGGGCGCAACAAAAGGGTGGCCAGTTTCACTTTTTGTTTTAATGGTGAGGTGGCCTGCTCATACAGCACCCGGTTTGCCTCCTCGGGGCTGATGCTTTGTTCGTAAACAAACCGGATGAGTTTGCTGACTTTTTCTTTTTTGGTTTTGTACTTTTTGTAACGGCTTTCCGTAGCAAGGCCGATGCTATACCCTTTTTCCGTTAATCTTTTATCTGCATTGTCCTGTCTGAGCAATATGCGATGTTCTGCCCGCGAAGTGAACATTCTGTAGGGTTCGTCTACGCCTTTGGTGATAAGGTCGTCAATCAGGACGCCGATGTAGGCTTCCGATCTTTTTAAGATAAAGGGTTCTTCCTGCCTGATTTTCCTGTGTGCATTGATACCTGCTATGAGCCCTTGGGCTGCGGCTTCTTCGTATCCCGTTGTGCCGTTTATCTGACCGGCAAAAAAAAGGTTTTTTATACGTTTTGTTTCCAGGTTGAAGTTCAATTGTGTGGGGGGGAAATAGTCATATTCGATGGCATAACCCGGCCTAAAAATTTTTGCTCTTTCCAGTCCTGGTATTTCCCTGAGGGCTTTCAGTTGGATGTAATCGGGCAGCGATGATGAAAATCCGTTCACATAATATTCGATGGTATTCCAACCTTCCGGCTCTATAAAAAGCTGGTGCCTTGATTTATCCGAAAACCTTTCAATTTTATCTTCAATGGAAGGGCAATACCTTGGCCCCACCCCCTGTATCCTTCCTGTAAACATCGGTGAATCGGCAAATCCGAGTTTTAAGGTGTCATGAACTTTTGGAGAGGTGTACGTAATCCAACAACTTTTTTGTCGGGTTAAGGTTGTTTTTTCAAGGTAAGAAAAATTTCGCGGGCATTCATCCCCTTTTTGTTCTTCCATTTTGTGAAAGTCGATGGTGCGCCCGTCAACACGGACGGGTGTGCCTGTTTTCAGTCTTTCGGTTTCAAAACCGAGTGTTTTTATCTGGTCGCTCAAACCGAAACTGGCCGGGTCTCCCATACGTCCCCCGGCAAACTGTTTTGTGCCGATGTGTATTTTTCCGTTCAGGAAAGTGCCGTTGGTAAGGATAACGGTTTTAGATTGTATTTCGATCCCCATGGCTGTTTTTACCCCGTACACCCGGTCGCCTTTAATTAGCAATTCTTTCACTGTGTCCTGCCAAAAGTCGAGGAGGGGTGTTTCTTCCAGCATTCTTCGCCAGACGGCAGAAAAGAGCATTCGGTCACTTTGTGCCCGGGGGCTCCACATGGCCGGCCCTTTGGATTTGTTCAGCATCCTGAACTGGATCATGGATTTGTCTGTCACTATTCCCGACAGCCCCCCCAAAGCGTCAATTTCACGCACGATCTGCCCTTTGGCAATGCCTCCCATGGCAGGATTGCAAGACATCTGGGCCATAGCGTTCAGGTTCATGGTGACCAAAAGG
>JALUYM010000078.1 GCA_027018745.1 Bacteroidales bacterium
TCAATTACCGGATGGTACCGGAATGGAAGGAAGACAAATGTACTTTTTGTAAACGGTGTGCCAACATTTGCGAATACAATGCTTTAGCATACCTTGGTGTCAGTGTTATGATATTTCCCGAGTTGTGCCATTCGTGTTATGCCTGTTCCGACCTTTGTCCTGAAGATGCCCTGCCCATGGTCAAACACCGCATGGGGGTCACAGCCAGGTATTATTTGAATGATCATCTGCAATTTATTGAAAGCCGGATAGATATAGGAGTTGAACAAGCTACGCCGCTGATCGGACAAACCCGAAAATTCATCAAAGAAAATTATGATAACCACTGGTTTGTCATTCTCGATGCTCCGCCTGGCACCTCGTGTCCCGTTATGGAGGCAGTGAAAGATGCAGATTTGGTTGTGTTGATTACAGAACCAACACCTTTTGGTTTTAATGACCTGAAACTGGCCCTGGAAACGGTGAAAGAGCTGGAGAAACCTTATGCCGTGGTTATCAATAAATATGGTATTGGAAACGATGATGTATTGAACTACTGTCGTGATAATAGTATCACGGTGCTTGGAAAGCTGCCTCACCTGACAGAAGCTGCTGTACTTTATTCCAAAGGTAAAACCATGGTGGATGCGTTGCCGCAGATAAGAAATGAGATGGAAAAGATTTATCAAGGCATATTAAAATTGACGGAGGGGATAAAATGAAAGAAATAGTTGTCCTTTCGGGAAAAGGAGGGGCCGGAAAAACATCCGTTACAGCAAGTTTTGCTGCTTTGGGCGCCAAAGACCTTGTGCTTGCCGACTGCGATGTGGATGCCGCTGATATGCATCTGCTCACTGCCCCTGAGGTTCAGGTGGAAGAGGATTTTTACAGCGGGCAAACTGCCAAAGTGATTACCGAAGGCTGTGTCCACTGTTTTAAATGCATGGATGTTTGTCATTTTGATGCCGTGCAGCACATGAACGGGGAATTTGTTATCGATCCGATGGAATGTGAAGGATGTGGCTATTGCTATCATGTTTGCCCGACAAACACAATTCAAATGTATCCTCGTCTTTCCGGAAAGTTTTATATCTCGAAAACGCGTTTCGGCAATACATTGGTACACGCCCGTCTGGGTATTGCTGCCGATAATTCTGGTAAGCTGGTAACCAAAGTGCGGGAAGCTGCAAAACAAATTGCCGTTGAAAAAAAGCTGGATTATGTCCTGATAGATGCTTCTCCCGGAATCGGTTGCCCGGTAGTAGCTTCGCTTACCGGTGCCCATTATGTTGTGGTGGTTACCGAACCCACTGTCTCAGGATTGCATGACCTGTCCCGGGTTTATGATCTCATAAAAAAACTCAAACTCAGGAGCGGTTGCATCATCAATAAAACCAATATCAATGAGGACATGTCTCACAAGATTAGGGATTTTCTCAATAAAAACGATATAGAACTGCTTGGTGAATTTCCTTATGATGTTAAATTTACAAAGGCTATTTCGCTGGGGAAAACCATTGTTGAATATGATAATGGAGCGTTGAAAGAAAAAATCATTTCCGTTTGGGAAAAAGTTAAAACGTGTGTGCTTTAAACAATTTAATAAAAACTTAAATATTTGAAAGATGAAAATTTTGGTAGCAGCAAAAAGAGAAGGGTGGGATGCCCCTGTGAGCGACAGGTTTGGCCGTGCCGCCGGATTTAGCTTATATGATGAAACAACAGGAGAGCTGACCTGGCATTCAAATGAAGAAAACAAACAGGCAGAACATGGCGTAGGAATCCAGGCTGCCCAATTGGCAGCTATACTTAATGCCGATATGGTGATAACCGGAGGTAATTTTGGCCCCAAAGCCGGTGAGGTGTTACAAAAAACCGGGGCCAAGCTGGTGGATTATGCCGGTGATATAACAGTGAAACAAGCCATCGAAAAGTACAAAACCCGTTAAACAGAAGGTTTTATGGCAGGTAAAAATTTCATGTTGCAGAATTCCTTTCCCGGGTTTGTGTTATATGGGATTTTTTTCTATATTTACCTCAATTATAAACCTTAAAATTCAGACTTATGTTACAATTAAGAAAATATCACGGCGAGCGCGTTCAGTCCCTGACTTACGACGATGGGAAAGCCCCCTTTTCCGTTGGCATCATTACTCCGGGAGAGTATGAATTCGGCGCTATCAAAAAAGAGGTAACGACCGTAACCTCAGGAAAAATTAATGTTTGGATCGAAGGAAACAACCAATGGAAAGAATACAGTCCTTCCGAGACATTTACTGTTCCCGACCATAAAAATTTTAAGTTTAAAGTGGACGAAACAAGTTCGTATATTTGCTTTTACAAATAAAGAACGGAAAAAATTGAATAAAACAAAGTTGCTTGAACAGCTTCGGAAAGTTGAAGGGGAAAAAAACATTCTGGATGCTGTGAAAAAGTTGGATAAGATGATTGAAACACAGCGCGATGATGAAGAGCTGTACTTCATGCGAGCTGAGTTTTTTTATAAATTAAACCGGTATGGCGAAGCCATTAATGACTATTACAAAGTTCTCGAAATTAATGAGAATAATAAAGAAGCCGCCGGGAAAATCGATATCATAAAAACGATTTTAAGGTATAACAACACGGATATTTATGCCAGTCCCAATACCAATATGGATCCGTGGCTTGAATAAAGGAGAAATATGGAAAAATTATATCCTGAATCGGGGGTTGAACTGAATCCTTTCGTTTCAAAAAATTACGACAAATTAATGAACATTTTGTCGTTTGGTAAATACAAGGGGTTTATTCACCGTGCCATCCGCGATATGAAAATTGGTGCCGACGATGCTATTCTGGATTTAGGTTGCGGCACGGGACGGAATGCATGCCTTATGATGCGTTATCTAGGAAACCAGGGTTCTATTACCGGTTTGGACATTTCCGGGTTCATGGAAGAACAGTTCAAAAAAAATTGTTCCAAATATCCTCAGGCCGAATTTATTAACCACCGGATTGACCTGCCGTTTCAGCTTGAAAAAACATACGATAAAGTCTTTATCAGTTTTGTCTTGCATGGCTTTCCACAGAATATCCGCGACAACATTATTCAAAATGCATACCATCATTTGAAACCGGGAGGAACCTTTAATATTCTTGATTTTGCTGAATTTGATATGCATGCCATGCCGTTTTATTACCGCATTCCTTTTCAAAAAGGCGAGTGCCCTTATGCTTTTGATTTTATTGAACGCGATTTGAAAAAAATGCTATCCGAATTTGGTTTCAGCCATTTTGAAGAACACCTTTACTTTAGAAATTATGCCCGGTTAATGGTGGCCGAAAAAATTTCCTGAAAGAAAACAATAAAAAGCGGAGAGGAAAAGTAAAAGTTTTCATTGCAAAAACAAAATACCGTGCCCAAAACTAAACCGTTTGATTTATATACGGAAGAATATGATAACTGGTTTGTTATCAACGAGTATGCATTCCGTTCGGAGCTGAATGCCGTAAGAAAGGCCATGCCCGCGAAAGGAGATATTATTGAAGTGGGAATAGGCAGTGGCATGTTTGCCCGTCCGCTGGGTATTAAAGAAGGTGTGGAACCGTCGGCAGCCATGCGCGAAAAAGCCGAAAAAAGAGGCCTTGTGGCCATTGACGGAGT
>JALUYM010000079.1 GCA_027018745.1 Bacteroidales bacterium
ATTCGGGATGACCTGTTCCTCCATCATGGCTTTCATTTCAAAAGGAACGCCGGGCATGGAAACAGCAATTTTACCCTCTTTCTCAAACCACATGCCGGGTGCCGTACCGTTTTTGTTGAACAACGGCGTGCACTTGTCCGGAATCATTGCCTGCTGCCGGTTGATCTCCGAAACAGGGAATTTCCGCGCAGCAAATATTTTTTTTACCTGTTCGTAGGTAGGTTCGTGAAAAACAAGCTTTGCACCAAAATATTCGGTCAGCGATTTTTTGGTAATGTCATCTTTTGTAGGTCCTAACCCACCGGATATCAATACAATATCGGCTCTTTCAAAAGCCTGGTCCAGCGATGATTTGATAGCCCCGTCATCGTCGGCAATGGTCGTTTCCTGCACCACCCGGATGCCTGCTTTACTCAGATGTGCTGCCATCCAGGAGGCGTTGGTATTCACCACCTGCCCGATGAGCAACTCATCACCTATGTTGATTATCTCTGCTTTCATGTGCTTTAAAATTGTAATTTTGCAAAGGTAAATGATAAAATTAAGACGATGGAATTAAAAAATGCAGAATTGGTACTGAATACAGATGGCAGTATCTATCATGTGAAACTGAACCCCGGCGATGTGGCCGAAACCATTTTTCTGGTGGGCGACCCGGGAAGGGCAAAAATGATATCCGAATATTTCGATACCATTGAATTTGCCGGACAAAACCGTGAAATCAACACTTTTACCGGAACTTACAAAGGCAAACGGCTTACCGTTATGTCCACGGGCATGGGACCCGACAATATTGAAATTGTTGTCAACGAGCTGGATGCCCTTTTTAATATCGATTTTAAATCCAGAAAACCGAAAGCAGATAAAACTTCCCTGAACCTGATCCGCATTGGTACTACCGGCGCTTTGCAGGCAGACATTGGTGTGGTACAGTCTTATTTGGTTTCTGAATATGCATTAGGGCTGGACGGACTGGCCTATTTTTACGAAGATGGCCCCCATGTTATCGAACAGGGGTTGACCGACTCTTTTATCAACTACATGCATTGGGACGAACGTCTGCCGCGGCCTTATGGCATCAAAGGTTCCGAATACCTTATTTCCAAACTCTCGGAAGGATGGCGTAAAGGAATCACCCTGACTGCTCCCGGTTTTTATGCCCCCCAGGGACGCGAACTGCGTTTGAAAGTTCATGACAAAAGTATCGTGGAACGGGCCGGAAAATTCAGCTTCAACGGGCATAAAGTCACCAACTTCGAGATGGAAACTTCGGCGTTGTATTCCCTTTCGGCCATGCTGGGCCACGAAGCCATGACCGTGTGCGATGTGATCGCCAACCGGGTAACCGATGACTTTAACCCCGATTATAAAAACAGCATGAAAAACCTGGTGCAAAACATGTTGGACCGGGTGCTGGTACTTTAACAAAGACAACCGACAGGGGTGTCCAAAAATCTAACCACGATCGTCTATGTGGAGAAACGAAACAGGGCGGGATGTGTGCGAAAGCTGACGAATCCCTGCCCGGCGTGCGGCCAGGCAATCTATCTGTTTTGCTGTTAACCTCAAAAGAAACTGCCTCTTCCCTCGTTTGAAGCGAGCTTATAGCAACGGTCTTTTTCTTATTTTTTGGACAGCCCCCTTTTTTTCACGAAAAGTTCGAGGATCCTGCAGCAGCTACCACTTCCAGACATACAGGCCTGCTTGTCCTGTACAGCAATTCCATGCGTTCTTTCTTAAAAAAACCGAAGCGTATGACCTGTATAATTGAATTATATTACTTTTGCAGCGCATTTTTTGAACGGACACGCACGAAAAACTATGGATATGGCTAAAAATCTGGTAATTGTCGAATCGCCCGCCAAAGCTAAGACCATCGAGGGGTTTTTGGGAAAAGATTATACTGTTAAATCAAGCCTGGGGCATGTGATGGACCTGGATTCCAAAAAACTCAGTGTTGATATTGAACATGATTTTGAACCGCAATATCAAATCAGTCCCGATAAGAAAAAACTGGTCAGTGAACTGAAAAAATTGGCAAAGGCCACAGAGACGGTCTGGCTGGCGTCCGATGAAGACCGGGAAGGGGAAGCCATTTCGTGGCATCTTTACAAAGCCCTGAAACTGGATGAGGCCAAAAGCAAACGGATCGTTTTTCACGAAATTACCAAAAACGCCATCCTGCATGCCATTGAAAACCCGCGGGGTATCGATCACAACCTGGTGGCTGCCCAGCAGGCCCGACGCGTGTTGGACCGGTTGGTAGGTTACGAACTCTCGCCGTTGTTGTGGCGCAAAGTAAAACCTTCCCTTTCCGCCGGCCGTGTTCAGTCGGTGGCGGTAAGGCTCATTGTGGAACGCGAAGAGGAAATTAAAAATTTTAAATCGGTTTCGGCTTTCCGCACACTGGCACAGTTCCGGTTGTCCAATGGAAAAGAACCCACCGTTTTCACCGCCGAGTATGCTGAACGTTTTAAAACTTTCGAGGAGGCAAAAGCTTTTATTAAAAAACAGGCGGGTGCTTTTTTTGAAGTGGTTTCCGTAGAGAAAAAACCCGGGAAAAAATCGCCGGCGCCGCCTTTTACCACCTCCACCCTTCAACAGGAAGCTTCGCGCAAACTGGGCATGTCGGTGGCCAACACCATGCGTGTGGCCCAGCGGCTGTATGAATCGGGGCGGATTACATACATGCGTACCGACTCAGTCAATTTGTCCACCCAGGCCATTGGTGCTGCCAAAGCGGAAATTGAATCGGCTTTCGGGAAAGAATATTCCAAAACCCGGCGTTATACTACCAAAAGTAAAGGAGCCCAGGAAGCCCATGAAGCTATCCGTCCTACTTATTTAAATCAAAGTACTATTAGCGGTTCTCCCGAAGAACAGCGTTTATACGAATTGATCTGGAAACGCACCATTGCCTCACAAATGAGCGACGCCGTGCTGGAAAAAACAAATGTTAAAATCAAATCTTCGGAAGCAGAGAAAATGTTCATTGCTACCGGTGAAGTGGTCAAATTTGACGGTTTTTTGAAAATCTACCGTCCGGCAACCGATGAAAATAATGGAGAAAAACAGGGCATGTTCCTGTTGCCCCCCATGCAAAAAGGTAACAGCCTGTATCTCATTGAAATGAAATCGGTGGAAAATTTCAGCAAACATCCACCACGTTATACTGAGGCCAGCCTGGTACGAAAGCTGGAAGAACTGGGCATTGGACGTCCTTCCACTTATGCCCCTACCATTTCCACTATTCAAAAGCGTGAATATGTGGTGAAAGAGAGCCGTCCGGGCGAAAAACGAAATCTCCGTAACATTATCCTGAAAAACGGAAAAATCGAAGAAAAAACCATCAAAGAAAACACTGGTAACGAAAAGGCCAAGCTCTTTCCCACAGATATTGGTGTTTTGGTAAACAAATTCCTGCTGGAGTATTTTGATGATATCATCGATTATAATTTCACTTCCAATGTGGAAAAGGAGTTTGATGAAATTGCTGAAGGGAAAAAAGTCTGGAACAGCATCATCAAAGAGTTTTACGGCCCGTTTCATGAAAAGGTGCAGGAAACCCTGAAGAATTCAGGCAAATTTAGCGGGGAAAAACTTCTGGGCAAAGACCCGGCA
>JALUYM010000080.1 GCA_027018745.1 Bacteroidales bacterium
ATCATAACTGCTTTGTGCCGGCTTCATGTGGATAATCATCTGCTTAAATGTTTGATAATCCCAGAAAGCATGAATAACAATTTCGTGAATCAAAACGGTGTCGAGTGTCATGTAAAAGGTAATAGGTTGTTTCAACTGCAAAAGGCTGTCGGTTACGGGAACAATCTTTGTGATATACCCCAATGAAGAAAACATAAGAGAATCATCCCGGGAAACTGTAATATAAAACCGGCCACTTGTATCGCTAAAACTGCCGAGATAATTATCGTGACTTAAAATCTGGGCATCCGGAACAGGCTCCAGCGTATCACTGCTCATGAGTATACCACTTATCCCGACAACAGGGGAATTTTTTGTTTGTGCCTGTAATTCATTGTTTGATGTAAAAGCAAAAATGAGAAAGAAAACAAACGAAAAAATTGTAAAAACCAGCCTGATATTTTCTGTTCTAATCAAATTTATCATTAAAATGTTTTGAATTACGAAGATATAATTTATATTAGCAGCTTAATTAAAGGTCACACAAATCATTTCTTAATAATTCTTAAAAGAAAGAAATGTTTTGTTGCCCGGTCTTTTTTGCAGGAACCATTATTACTAACAAACATAATTTACCATGAAAAATTTTACCACAAGAAGTATTCTATTTACTTTTTTGATTTTGCTGTTTGCATTCAGTGTGACCGCTCAGGAAACCGGAAAAAAGAAAAACAAAAAGTCGAAAAAAGAAAAAACAACCAAAACCAGTAAAATAAAAAAAGGATGGAATCTCGGTGCTTTGCCGGTAGTTTCATTCGATAGTGACCTGGGTTTTCAGTTTGGTGCGCTCATGAATCTTTATGATTATGGCGATGGAAGTAAATATCCTAATTTTGAACAGTCTCTCTATGTAGAAGCCAGCTATTTCACCAGGGGAAGCGGTATTTTTCGTATTAATTACGATACGCGAAAACTGATAAAAGGGGTGAGAGTTTATGCCGACCTGAGTTATATGCCTGACCAAATCTATGCGTTTTATGGCTTTAACGGCTATGATGCTGTTTACCATTCGGCCTGGATTGATAAAAACGACCCCGGTTATGTAACAAAGGTATTTTACCGTTACAAAAGGAAATTTTTCCGCGCTAAAGTGGACTTCCGTGGAAATTTTGGAAACGGAAAACTACATTGGGTTCTTGGTGCCGGTTTGTACAGTATTAATGTGAGCAACGTAAATCTTGCCAAATTAAACAAAGGAAAATCAGCTGCCGATATGCTTCCCGATACAGCAACTCTTTATGATAAATATCTGTCTTGGGGCGTTATTCCTCAAAATGAAAGAAACGGCGGAACTTTTACCATATTAAAAACAGCCTTTGAATACGACAGCCGCGATAACGAAGCTAACCCCAACAAGGGAATATGGTTTTCAACTGTACTGGCAGGTGCACCTCGTTTTTTGTCTAATATGAACAAGGGATTTTTGAAACTCTCTATCACCCAGCGTCAATATATAACGTTATTTAAAAACACCCTTTTCTTTGATTACCGGCTCGGTGCCCAGTTTACCCTTGCCGGGAGCAGCCCTTTCTATATTTCTCCACTCATTTTTTACGCGCACTCTACCAAAGCCTATAACGAAGGATTGGGCGGAAGCAGTACCCTGCGAGGTGTTCTTCGTAACCGCGTTATCGGAAAAGGAATAGCCTACGGGAACTTTGAACTCCGATGGAAATTTGTGAAATTTACATTGGCAAATCAGAATTTTTATCTTGGCATAAACACATTCTTCGACTCTGGAATGGTTATCCAGAAATCAGTTGTAAACACAACGAATGTTCCCCCGGCAGTATTAAGTGAATATTTTAAAACAGGAACTGAAAAGCTACACAACAGCGTGGGAATTGGCTTGAAAATTGCCATGAATGAAAATTTTATTGTTTCGGTTGATTACGGAAAAGCATTAAATGCACAGGATGGTAACCACGGCATTTATATTGGCTTGAATTATCTGTTTTAATATCACAAAGAATACCTGTAAAAAGATTTAAAGCTTCTCAAAAGCATTTCTGATATTTGATGCAATCTCCTCAAATTCATCTTTATTAAGCGTGAGTTTGGGGAGTTTGAAGTCTATGTCAAAAAGTCCATCCAGCGGAACAAGATGGATATGGGCGTGGGGAACTTCCAGCCCAATAACGGCAACGCCAATACGTTTGCAGGGTACCACGGTTTCAATGGCCTTGCCAACCTTTTTAGCAAAAACAAAAAGGCCTTTGTAAAGGTCGTCATCCAAGTCGAAAATATAATCCACTTCCTTTTTCGGAATAACAAGTGTATGCCCTTTTTTCAGTGGAAAAATATCGAGAAAAGCATAATAATCTTCCGTTTCGGCTATCTTGTAAGAAGGTAGCTCACCGTTAACGATTTTTGTGAAAATACTTGCCATGACTTTCGTTTTGTTTCTACAAAATTACAAATAATCGGTATAACAATTGCTTATCTGAGTGCATGAAACACTAATAGAGGAATAGTCGTCTGAAAAAGAAATTTTCGTGTGACACTCGGTGCATAGAAGCGGGAAATCAGATTGTGATGATGGGTTGTCATAGCTACCAGGTCAATTTTTTTCTCTTTTATAAAATCTTCCAGCCCCAGCTGTGGATCAAGACATTCCAGTAGTCCGCATTCCAGCTTTTTCACGCCCAGTGTTTCCGTTATAAAAGTTTTAACTTTATGCATATAAATCTCTTCTTGTCTTTCTATTTCTTCCGAAACATGAACGCAGTAAATACTTGTATCAAAAGGTTTTACAAACGATGCAAGTTTACTTAAAGCCCAATAATCAGAATTGTTAAGGTCTGTAGCATATAATACCCTTTTTGGTGGTGTAAAGTCGTTGGAAGGATAGTCCTTTGGCACGGCAAGTATAGGGATTGCTGCTTTATTTATTATCTTGGCTGTTACGCTGCCAAACGACCGGAATCCTTCCAGTTCGCTACCGCGTGTTCCCATAATTACCAAACCGGGCTTATACATTTTGATGTAGGCCATAATGGTTGAAACAGCATTGCCTTTCACCAAATCATAAAATACGTTTACCCCATGGATTTTATGTTGTCTCAATAATTTTTTCAGCTTTTCGGAAAAAGCTTTCATGTTTTTGGCCGTCTCCTGTTCTACTTCAAGGCCAACGTTATCAAAATTTGGTGTGAAGTTAAAGCTTTCCAGCTGCGAAAAGGGGACTACCCCCGGATCAAAATAAACATTCAGCAACTGCACATCTGCTTTCATCTTGGCGGCAATCCGCAAAGCATACATTGCCGCGTTTTCGGCGTGAGGCGTAAAGTCGTAAGGAACCAGAATGCGCCGTGCAATACGCATAAAATCAACGGCTTCCTGTTTCTCTTTCCCAAAGGCAGACTTAAAAGCTTCCCATATAGGTAAGGCTTTTTCCAGATCATCAGCATTAATAATAACCTGAACACCTCCGGGGCCCTCCTTTATACGGTTGGCATTGGTCATAAAACACTCAATGCCCTTTTGTTCGAGCTGCGCACTTAACAGCTGGGCCCGCATATATGTGAGGGTAGCCAGAGTGATAAATTCAT
>JALUYM010000081.1 GCA_027018745.1 Bacteroidales bacterium
ACCGGCTGGCTGAAAGCAAAATTCAGTCCCGGCAGTTGCGATACCTTTTCTTTAATTTTTTCGATGAGCTCAGCCTTGGTTTTGGCCGAAACCCATTTGCTTTTGTCTTTTTCCAAAATCAGAAAGCTGTCGGTATAATCGAAGCCCATGGGATCGGTGGGAATGTCGGCCACCCCGATACGGGCTACCATGGTTTTCACCTCGGGAAAACTGGCCAGGATGAGTTTTTCCACCTCTTTTTCACGATTCACCGTTTCGGAAAGCGAACTGCCCGGTCGCAGGAATGTCTGCATGGCAATGTCGCCTTCGTCGAGGACGGGGATAAACTCACCGCCCATGCGCGAAAAAATGAAGATAGAACTGGCAAAAATGAGAACCGCAATTCCCAGCACGGTCAGCTTGTGTTTGAGCGAAATCTGCAACAGCGGGTCGTACAGCCGCTGAATGCCTCTGATAAGTTTTGCACTGAGTTTTTCCAGGCCGGTTTCCACTTTCGAAAACCAGCTCTTTTTGTTTATGGTGGGTTTCATGACCAAAGAGGAAATCATGGGGACGTAGGTCAGGCTGAGGAAAATAGCGCCCAGCACGGCAAAGCCGAAAGTATAGGCCATGGGCTGGAACATTTTGCCTTCCACGCCGGTGAGAAACAGAATGGGGGTAAACACAATCAGAATGATCAGCTGGCCGAAAAAGGCGGAGTTCATCATGGTACTCGAAGCTTTGAAGGCTACTTCGTCCATCTCTTTGTTATCGAATTTACTTTTTCCTGTTCGTATTCGTTTTTCAATTTCATGCACGGTACCTTCCACAATAATCACGGCCCCATCCACGATAATACCGAAGTCGATGGCGCCCAGGCTCATGAGGTTGGCCCATACGCCGAAGATTTTCATCATGATAAAAGCAAACAGCAGCGCCAGCGGGATAACGGAAGCCGTGATAAGTCCGCCCCGCAGGCTCCCGAGCAGCAGCACCAGCACAAAAATGACGATAAGCGAGCCTTCGATGAGGTTTTTGGCCACGGTGGAAGTGGTGCGGTGAATCAGGTCGCTGCGGTCGAGGAACGGGGCGATCACCAGTCCTTCCGGAAGCGATTTCTGTACACTTTTCAGCCTTTTCTTTACATTTTGAATCACCGCGTTGGGGTTGGAACCTTTCAGCATCAAAACCATACCGCCTACCGCTTCGTGCCCATCCTGGGTAACGGCGCCGTAACGCACGTTATGACCGAAATGGACTTTCTCGGCTACATCTTTTATCAGGATGGGAACGCCGTTGTTGTTCCGGATGACGATATTCCGCAGGTCGTCCAGCGAGCGGGCCAGCCCTTCGCCGCGGATGAAATTGGCCATGTGGTTCCGCTCGATATACGCACCGCCGGTGTTTACATTGTTTTTTTCGAGGGCTTCAAAGACCTCGGCAATGGAAACTTTCATGGCGTTGAGTTTTTCGGGGTTGAGCGCAATTTCGTATTGTTTCATGCTCCCGCCGAACGAGTTGACCTCCACCACGCCGGGAATCAGCGCCAGTTGCCGTTTTACGATCCAGTCCTGAATGGTGCGCAACTGTTGCGGGGAGTAAACCGTGTCGTAACCCGGTTTGGCTTTAATGGTGTATTGCAGGATTTCGCCCAGGCCGGTGGTGATGGGCCCCATAAACGGTTCGCCAAACTGAGCGGGAATTTCTTCCTTCACAGTGTTCAGTTTTTCCTGTACCACCTGCCGCGGGAGATAGGTGCCCATGTTGTCTTTAAAAACGATGGTTACCACAGAAAGGCCGAAACGGGAGATGGAACGTATTTCCTTAATCCCCGGCAGGTTGGCCATTTCCAGCTCTACCGGATAGGTTACAAACTGTTCAATATCTTCCGTGGAAAGCGTGGGCGAAACAGTGATTACCTGCACCTGGTTGTTGGTAATGTCGGGTACCGACCCGAGGTTGATGGTCATCATCGAATAGACCCCTGTGCCGATCAAGGCCAGCAGCAACAGTCCGACAATGAACTTGTTTTTGATGGAAAAGGCTATTATTTTGTTTATCATTTTTTGTTTCTTTTTGGTGTGTTGACCGTGGATTAAAATCCACAAGATTGTGTGAGTCGCATGACGTTGGTAGACGACTCAATTTTTTACCTGGGAATTTATTCCCTGGTTATTCCAAGACGGATTGAAAAAAATAGAGGGATTTACAAAACCAGGAAGAAATTGTTATTCTGTACAAAGAACTCCTTAGGAAAGCAATACGAATAATCGCAATATATTTAGAATGTTTGCTTATTATAGATTCTTCACTACTTGCCCATCTGGCAACGTGGGCTATTAGAATGACAAAATAAGTAATTTTGTAAAAGGTTCTTGATTACCCTTTTGGCGGGTGCCAAACGGGGTGGTAAACGGAAATATCGGTGAAAACGGGTTTTTCTGAAAAAAGACGTACCGGGGAAACCTGAAAATCAATAAAAAAGCTTTCTGATTGTACAAAGGCACTATGTCCGGTGTGACAAAAGAAAAAAGGATTACAAATGTCAAATCCGGCAGCCGTTGGCTGGTCAACCTGTATAACCAGGGTTTGGGTTTGTTGTACGGCCAAATCGTCCTGATCGTTGCACGGTACGGCCGACAACATCAAAATCACCAGGGACAATATGAAGGACAACGCTTTTATCATATCTCTGAAATATGCTCCGAAACCAGATCCAACAACTGGCTGATATGCTCGTCAGTGAGCGAATAATACGCCAGTTTACCTTCTTTTCGGAATTTAACAATATTTTTGTTTCGCAGGTAACGCAACTGATGCGACAATCCCGATACGGAAATACCTACCAGTGCTGTCAGATCGCAAACACACAACTCAGCATGGTGCAGGGCCTGTATCACCTTTAACCGGGTAGGATCGGCCAACGCTTTCAGAAAATCAGCCATAGCCGAAGCAGAAGGCCCGGAAGCCATGGCTTTGGCCACGCGATCCACCTCGTCCTGGTGTATAATTGATATGTCGCAAACGTCACTGCTCATTTTTTTCATTTGAATGGTTGTGCAAATGTACAACTATTTTTTAAACCACCAAATTTTTTTTTGAAAAGTCTCTTTACCATAAAGGGCACAATGTACAACACGAAGGGACACAAAGGGGAAAAACTATCTTTTCCTCGTCATGACACCTCGGTCAAGTTCAAATGATAGCCTGGAAATTAATTCCAGGGCAGTCCGCATTTCAAATGTGGAAAATAAAAACCTCCGCGTTTGCACCTAAAATCCGCAGGTGTATATATTTTCTTAAAAAATCAGGTTCAACCACCCGGTTGATCGCTTTTCTAAGACCAGAATTTGGTGCTTTAAAGATGGTTTGCTTTAAATTTGGATAAAACAATGATATTTATGTCAATATGGTGATAATTAGATAAATACCTTCATAATCCTCGATGAGGAGATAAATAAAGTCAGATTTGGGTTATAGGCTTAAAATTTGTTATTTTCCTGGCGGTGAGTTATATACGTTAAAAATGTTTTGTCTTGACCTTCTTGTCCATTTTGCCGGCAGGATAACAAACCTAAAAATGAACTTTTTGACCCTGTAGTTTGG
>JALUYM010000082.1 GCA_027018745.1 Bacteroidales bacterium
GTGGGTGTGGTTTTCCGAGCCCGGCAATAATTTTTTAATGATTTCATTTGTTTCGCCGAAAGTTTGAAACTCACTACTTTGTATTTTGGTTTTTTCCGTCGCGACTTTCCCATGGCAGCTCTTTCTGTTTTTTGTGTTGATAAAAATAAAAAAAATTGTGAAATTATTGCTGACCTGTTGAAAAATTGTGAATAAGAAATTTCCAGTTTCTTGTATTCATTTGGTTTGTGGCCGGGAAAAACTGATTCCGGTCAGGTTTTTAGTAAAACAAAAAGGTTCTCTTTTTCCTGCTTTCCGTAGCTGTCAGTTTTTTATTTTTCTCTTTTCAACAGATCCATCACCTTTTCAGCGTAAGCAACGGCTTTTGCCATGGTATCGGATTCGGCATAAATACGCATAATGGGTTCTGTGTTGGAAGTACGGAGTTGTACCCAACCATCTGGAAATTCAATTTTCAGGCCATCAATATCCAATATGGGAAATTCGGAGTATGCTGTCCTGATACGGTCAAAAAGTTTTTGTACTGCTGTGCCGGGCGGGAGGGCTATTTTGTTTTTTGAGATAAAATAATCGGGATAAGCAGCCCGCAATGCGGAAATTTTCTGTTTGCGGGAAGCCAGATAAGTGAGGAAAAGTGCTGTTCCGACCAATGCGTCGCGGCCATAATGCAGTTCGGGATAGATCACCCCGCCATTGCCTTCCCCGCCAATAACTGCATTTACTTCTTTCATTTTTTTTACCACATTCACTTCGCCCACGGCAGCAGCAGCATATTTCCCACCGGCTTTTTCGGTAACATCGCGTAATGCACGGGTAGAGGACAAATTGGAAACAGTATTGCCCGGTGTATTCTGTAATACATAATCTGCAACAGCCACCAGGGTGTATTCTTCTCCGAACATCCGGCCGTTTTCCATCACAAATGCCAGCCTGTCGACATCCGGGTCTACCACAATGCCCAAATCGGCCTTTTCACTGACTACTTTGGCAGATATTTCCGTCAGGTTTTCAGGCAATGGTTCCGGGTTGTGCGCAAATTCTCCGGTGGGCTTGCAATTCAGTTTTACTATTTCGTTTACGCCTAATGCTTTTAATAAACGTGGAATAGCCAGACCGCCCGTTGAATTTACCGCATCTACCACCACTTTAAATCCGGCTTGTGAAATTAAATTTTTATTAACCAGTTTAAGTTTAAGTACAGACTGTATGTGACGGTCAATGGATGAATTGTCTTCAGTAACTGTGCCCAGGCAATCCACTTGTGCAAATTCAAAATTATGTTTTTCGGCATAAGAAAGGACCTGTCTCCCTTCTTCATCCGAAAGAAACTCACCTTTTTCGTTCAGAAGTTTTAATGCATTCCATTGCTTGGGATTATGACTGGCTGTAAGAATGATTCCTCCATCCGAGTGTGTTTGAATAACAGTCATTTCCACAGTTGGCGTGGTGGAAAAACCCGTATTGATAATATTGGCGCCCATTCCCACGGCAGTGGACACTACCAGGTTTTCGACCATTTTGCCCGAAAGCCGGGCATCGCGGCCGACTACCAGTTGTATATTTTGTTTTTTATGACGTTTTTGATGAAAATGTACAAAAGCTGCTGTAAATTTCACAATGTCCGGGGGGGTGAGGTTATTGCCGCTTTTACCGCCTATGGTTCCGCGAATACCTGATATTGATTTAATTAAAGTCATAATTTTCAGTATATTATAATTCCTGTTTTTTTGCTTTCTAATGCCGTTATGCAAAATTAGTGAAATATCTTCCCTGGTTGGAAAAAGTTTGTTTATTTTCGCTTAATGAAGGAAAGTGCGTAACAATGGAAACAAGCCGTTTTGTGTTAGTATAAATCTTAACTTTGCAGCAGAAATAAAATTCTATGGATGAAGAATTAGATTGGCAACGGGATGAGGAAATAGAAGCCCTTGTAACCCGTTTCGAAACTTTGTTGAGATCGGGCGAAGGGCATTTTTTTGATGTGGAGGAGTTTGAAACCATAATAGATTATTATCTCGATGTTCAGCAGACAAGCCTTACGCGTTCAGCCATTGAATGGGCAAAAGAACAACATCCGGGAAGCAATTCTTTTAAGATCAGGGAAGCCCGCCTTTATGCACAAGAGGCCAAATATGAAAAAGCACTGAAAATTTTGGATGACCTTGATTTGCTGGAAAAAGGCAATGAAGAACTTTATTTTGCCAAAGCAGAGATATACAGCCTCATGGATAAACATGAAGAATCCATTGCAGCTTATAAAAAAGTGCTGGATACTGCTGAACGCCCGGAAGAAATATTATCGAACATTGCTTACGAATACGAGAGCCTTAACGATTATCCCAATGCATTGCGTTATCTGACCAAAGCGCTGGAACTGCATCCCGAATCGGAAGAACTTATCCAGGAGATTGCTTTTTTCTTCGAGCTTACCGGCCGCGAAGAAGAAGCCATTGAATTTTTTGGAAATTTCCTTGACCGTCATCCTTACTCCAAATTTGCCTGGTTTAACCTGGGTATTTTTTACAGCAACATCGAATTATACGAAAAAGCCATTGAGGCTTACGAGTTTGCTGTTGCTATTGATGATGAATTTGCTTCGGCCTATTTCAACATGGCCAATGCGTATACTAACATTCACCATTACCGAAAAGCCATTAGTCTGTATGAAGAAACGTTGAAACTGGAAAAACCCGACGCCATTACATATTGTTATATTGGTGAGTCGTGGGAAAACCTGAAAGATTTTGATAAAGCGTTGGTCCATTATAATAAAGCGCTTGATCTGGATGATAAACTGGCCGATGCATGGGGCGGTGTGGCCCGGGTTTTTGTCCATCAAAACATGGAAAAAACGGCGATCAAATATTATGAAAAAGCTATTCAACTGGCCCCGGTACAAGATGACCTGAAATTTGAACTGGCTATTCTTTTGTTGCGAAACAACCACCTTGAACGTGCCGCTTCACTTTTTCAGGAAATAGTAAATCACAATGGATCGTATGTGGAAGCCTGGTTGAATTATTCGCTGGTATTGGCATTGCAGGAAAAATTTGCAGAAGCCATAGAACTGCTTACCCGGGCACTGAAAGATAATCCTGCCGAAGCCAGGATCCTGTACCGCCGTGCAGGATATCTTTACCGTACAGGTAAAATAGAAGAAGCTTATTTTGATATTGAAGAAGCGGTGAAACTGAATTTTGAAGAGCACGATGAACTGCTTCAATATCTTCCCGAACTACTTGATGAACCCCGTTTTGTGGAAATCCTGGATCTTTATAAGAAACCAAATAGTTAATATAATTTTAATAAAATGAAATTTTCTCTGAAATTTATTCCCGAACGTACTGTACACCCGCGAGAAAGTGGAATAACCATGGTTATGGATAAAGGTCTCGGAATGAACCAGGCCGAGGATTTGATGGAAACAGCCGGCGACCTGATTGACTTGTTAAAACTGGGTTTTGGTACTTCGTATGTTCATCAGAATGTGAAAAAAAAGATTTCCCTGTTTAAAAAACACGGAATCAGGGTTTATCCCGGTGGAACGCTTTTCGAAGCTTTTGCTATCAGGGACCAG
>JALUYM010000083.1 GCA_027018745.1 Bacteroidales bacterium
CAGAATGGAAAGTACTTGATGGGGCGAGGCATTTAATGTGGGATAATAATTACGCAGACGAAAGCTGGGGTCCGAAATTTGACGGCAAACCTTATGCCCCATGGTATGTCTGGTGGCCCGGTACTAAAGATAATCCCAATCCGTACTATGGCAAACAGGTACCTTATGTTGCAAAGCCTAACAATATAAAAGATTTTTATGAAACGGGTGTTACTTCTAAAAATAGTATTACCGTTGGGGGTAGTAATGATAAATACGATGCCCGTTTTTCCTATACGAATATTTACCAAAATGGTATTATCCCATATTCTGACCTGAGAAAAAACATATTTTTCCTTTCCGGAAATTATAAATTGAACAAACACCTCTCTTTTGGTGCTGATGTCAATTTTTCCAAGCAATCCGTACAAGGAGACTTTAACGACTCTTATGCCAACCAGACGTCTGGTTCTTTTAACCAATGGTTTGACAGAAATAATGATATTCATATCATGAAACAATTAAAGGACCTGAAAACCATTGATGGTTATACAGCAAGCTGGAACTGGTGGGGCCCCAATTATTATGCAAAATATGGTAATGGATATGGTATTGATGGATTTAAAAAACCTGCTTTCTGGTATAATCCTTATACCTGGCTTGAGAATTTCAAACAAGTTAGGGAACGTTCTACTTTATTAAGCAATTTACATGCCGACTATGCTTTTAACGAGCACTTTGATTTGAATGTTATGGTTACTACTAACCGGATGAATTATGCTTATCGTTATGAGTTTCCTTTCGCCCTTTCTCATTCGGCCGCTCCTGACCTGTATAATCCTTATGTGAATGCGTTTGGAATTTATAATAGCGCGGCAATAGAAAATAACTACAGTACGAAACTGTCGTATAAACAGACATTTGATCAGTTTGATGTACGTGCTTTTGTAGGTGGAAATATTCGCTATAACCGGTATAACAGGGCCTCCACGGAAATCCCTTATAGTGCGCATAGCGGGGGGCTTATTTTGCCTGATGTATATTTGTTTAGTAATGCATCCAAATTACCGGCTACCCAAACCTATCGTTCGGAGAAAAAAGTATATAGTTTGTATGGAAATGTTTCGGTTGGCTATAAAAGCATGTTATATTTAGATGCAAGTTATCGCCAAGACTGGAGTTCTGCTCTGCCGGCAAACAACAACGGGTATGGTTATCCTTCTGTTGGCCTGAGTTTTATTTTTACACAATTAATGAAAAATCATTCTCTTCTTTCGTTTGGTAAAGTTCGGATAAGCTGGGCCCAGGTGGGTAATGATATTGGTGCATACCTGATAAATCCTGTTTATCCTATCTCTGCTAATACTTATGAAATGAGCAATGGGGTGACAACTGCACCTATGTATACCATTACTTCAAAAGTTGCACCGGATTTGAAGCCCGCTTTGAATACCTCATTTGAAACCGGTTTTGATTTAAAGTTTTTGAAAAACCGTATCGGCCTTTCGTTTACCTATTACAATGAAACCAGAAAAGATGAGATTATCCCGGTTTCCCTTTCTTATACAACGGGATATTCAACTACCCTGATTAATGCCGGCGAATCGCGTCGTCATGGTGTTGAAATTGTTTTAACTGCCACCCCTGTTAAAACAAATAATTTCCGTTGGGATATTACTTTTAACTTTGCCCAAAACAGAACCTGGATTGTCAGTCTGCCAAAAGGGTTGAAAGCTATGCATGCTCCCGGTGGCAGCGATAACTGGGGCTTTGTAAGTTTGTACCATTATGTGGGAGACAACTGGGGCCAGTTAAGGGGTACAGCTATTTCCCGTAATAAAGCTGGCCTGCCTGTACTTGATTCTGTTACAGGGTTATATGAGACAAAACCCGGACAGTATCTGGGAAGTGTTTTGCCGGATTATACAGGTGGTATCATTAATACTTTTTCTTATAAAGGCATTCATTTAAATGCTGCTATTGATTTCCAGCATGGAGGTAAGTTCTTTTCCTTGTCAGAAATGTGGGGACAATATTCAGGTTTGATGGCCACTACGGCTGCCCTGAATGATAAAGGTCACAATGTCAGGGATAAAGTTGCCGATGGTGGTGGCGTCCATGTGAAGGGTGTTGACCAAGCAGGAAGGCCGGTTGATAAATACGTTAATGCCAAGTCTTATTACAAACAATGGTACTCGAATAAATTGGCCGAACCTTTTATTCATAATGCCAGTTATGTAAAATTGAGAGAAGTTTCTTTAACCTACGATTTGCCAAAAAAATGGTTCTCCAAGAACTTTGTAAAAAGTATTTCGTTAGGTGTTGTTGCCCGTGATGTATGGTTAATTGCCGTTTCTAAAGACAATGTTAACCGTTGGGATCCTTCAGAACTTGCTGATACGTATGGGGAGAATGCCCAGTTACCAGGGACCCGTAGTTTTGGTTTTAATCTAAATGTAACTTTCTAAAATTTTATGAAGATGAAAAAAATATTTATATATGTTATTGCCAGCTTTCTTATTCTGAGTTCTTGCAGTAAGATTGATTTTGGTGATATAAATAAGAATCCGAATGGTGCATCTGATCCAAACCTTGCCGCTTTGATGACCGGTGCAACCATGCGCTATGCAACTTTGACCGGACGTGAGTACCTGACGAAACCTGTGCTTTATGTACAGTACATGTCTCAGGTGACATACACTGATGAGATGTTATATAACAATGCCCCATCTACCTGGTATGGTTATTATATTCAAACCCTGTCGAATTATCAAACTATCATAAATGTTGCTTCAGACAAAGCGAACTGGGATGGTCCCATTGAAACTTCAGGGTATCATGCCAATCAGGTTGGTGTTGCTACGATCATGAAATGTGTGGTTTTTAAACGGGTAACCGATGAATTTGGTGATATACCTTATTCCGAAGCTTTGGATAACAAGATATCCACGCCGAAATATGATGATCAGGAGAGTATTTATAAAGATTTAATTAGTAAAGTTAAAGCTGCCCGAGATATGTTGGACGCTTCTAAGCTCGGGCCGGTTGGCGATCCTATTTATAACGGAAATGTTACAAAATGGAAAAAGTTCGCTAATTCTTTTCTCCTTACCTTGTCACTTCAATTATCCAAGAAGTTTCCGAGTGCCAGCGGATATGCTGCCACTGAATTTAAAGCAGCCCTCAACGATCCCAATGGTGTTATCGAGAACGTCGGGGATGAGGCTTGGTTTAGCTATGATCCGGTACATAACTTTGTTAATCCCTGGTCGCGCCTTAGGCCGACAGACTATTTCCTTTCCAAGGAATTTACCGATGCCTTACATGGAAATACTGGTGCCGGAAGTTTAAATCCTACTTCTAATAAAACACCTGATTCGCGTGCAAATATTTTTATGGACGATCCTACATTGGATGGTGTCCCTTATGGTTATGCAAATGGAAGCGGTAATGGAAAAGCATCCATGTCTTCCTTAATTTGGGCCGAAAAACCCCCATTGCCATTAATGACTGCTGCTTATACCTATTTAAATCGGGCTGAAGCTGCAGCAAGGGGCTGGACCAGTGAAAATGCCCAGGATTTATTGGTA
>JALUYM010000084.1 GCA_027018745.1 Bacteroidales bacterium
GACCTATGAATTCATCACAAAAAACGGATTCATGGCACACACGGTAGAATCCCTCACAGATTATCCATCCATTTTAGGCGGAAGGGTAAAAACATTGCACCCAAAAATATTCGGCGGTATTCTGGCACGCCGCGAAAACAGTCAGGACCAGCAACAACTGCAGCAATATGCCATTCCTGCATTCGATTTGGTGATCGTAGATTTGTATCCCTTTGAAAAAACATTGAAACAGGCCCGTGATGAGCAAAAAATCATTGAAAAAATTGACATTGGCGGGATTTCACTTATCCGGGCTGCAGCCAAAAATTATCTTGATGTTCTGGTTGTCCCCTCTGTTGATATGTATGGGGAACTACTAACCCTGTTGAAAGAAAAGCAAGGCAAAACTTCTTCGGACGACCGGCGGTATTTTGCGGCGAAAGCCTTCGATATCAGCTCGCATTACGACACCGCCATTTTTAACTGGATAAACCGGGGAAAGATTCAAACTTTCAAAAAAAGCGAGCAAAAAGCCAATGTACTGCGTTACGGGGAAAATCCGCATCAGCAGGGTGTTTTTTTCGGTCATGCCGAAAAGGTTTACGAACAGCTTCACGGCAAAGCTATTTCTTACAACAATCTGCTTGACCTCGATGCGGCTATACACCTCATCGACGATTTTGAAGAGACAACTTTTGCCGTGATAAAACACAACAACGCCTGCGGGCTGGCCTGCCGCAAAAATCTGACGCAAGCATGGAAAGATGCACTGGCCGGCGATCCCGTTTCTGCTTTCGGGGGAGTCCTGGTAACTAACCGCACCGTGGATGCCGCCACGGCAGCCGAAATAAACAAGATTTTCTTTGAGATCATCCTGGCCCCGGATTATGAACCGGATGCCTTAGAAACATTAAAATCCAAAAAGAACCGGATCATCCTGAAAAAGAAATCCGCTGTTTTTCCCAAAGACCAGTTCCGTTCGGTACTGAACGGGGTATTGTGGCAGGAACGCGATACAATCACCGAAACAAAAAACCAACTCGAAATAAAAACAAAAACAAAACCCACCGCGGCCGAGATCGAAGATTTGCTTTTTGCCAACAAACTGGTAAAACACACCAAAAGCAATGCCATAGTATTGGCCAAAAACAAACAGCTTTTGGGTTCGGGTACCGGCCAGACATCCCGGGTAGATGCTTTGCGACATGCCATTGAAAAAGCCCGGGCCTTTAATTTGTCCCTCGACGGAGCTGTCATGGCTTCAGATGCTTTTTTCCCCTTTGCCGACTCGGTGGAAATCGCTGACAAAGCCGGTATTACAGCGGTCATCCAGCCCGGGGGTTCTATTCGTGACAAAGATTCTGTCGCCTACTGCGATGCCCATCAAATGAGTATGGTCTTTACCGGCATCAGACATTTTAAACATTAGTATCTTTGTAAAAGTTTTTTATTAACAAGAGCATTAAGGAGAGAAAGAATATGGGCCTATTTTCATTTTTAACCAAAGAAATTGCTATTGATCTGGGAACCGCCAACACGGTGATTATATACAATGACAAAGTGGTGGTAGATGAACCGTCTATTGTTGCCCTGGAGCGGAATACCGGGAAAATTATTGCCGTCGGGAAAAAAGCCATGATGATGCATGGCAAAACACACGATAATATCAAAACCATAAGGCCTTTGCGTGATGGTGTGATTGCTGATTTCCAGTCGGCCGAATACATGATCCGCGAAATGATCAAAATGATCGGCATCAAAGGGACCCTGTTTCCGCCGGCATTGAAAATGGTTATTTGCATCCCTTCCGGTATCACCGAAGTGGAAGAACGCGCTGTAAAAGATTCAGCAGAACAAGCCGGCGCCAAAGAGATAAAACTGATTCATGAACCCATGGCCGCTGCCATCGGGATTGGCATTGATGTACTGGAACCCACAGGCAACATGATCATAGATATCGGGGGCGGTACCAGTGAAATTGCCGTCATTGCGCTGGGTGGCATTGTCAACAACACATCTATCCGTATTGCCGGCGATGATTTTAATGCGGACATTGAAGAGTACATGCGCAAACAACACAACATCAATATTGGGGAACGTACCGCCGAACGTATTAAAATTGAAGTCGGTGCTGCCCTCACCGATTTGGAAAACCCCCCGGATGATTACGCCGTCCATGGCCGGGACATGCTCACCGGCATTCCCAAAGAAATTACAGTAAACTATAAAGAAATTGCAGCCTGTCTTGACAAATCCATTTCCAAAGTGGAAGCTGCCGTACTGAATGCCCTTGAAAATACCCCGCCCGAACTTTCTGCTGACATTTACCGTACCGGAATTTATCTTGCCGGAGGCGGGTCCCTGCTGCATGGGCTCGACAAACGGATCCACCAGAAGACCCATCTGCCCGTTCATGTGGCCGAAGATCCGTTGCGCGCTGTTGCCCGCGGAACAGGTATTGCTTTGAAAAACTTTGAGAAATTTACTTTCCTGATAAAATAAAACAAGCTAAATTGGATATTGTTGCATGCGTAACCTGCTGGCCTTTTTTCTAAAGCATCAGTTTTTCAGTCTGTTTATCATACTGGAAATCGTTTCATTTATTCTGCTGTCGAACAGCTTCTCCTACCAGCGCATGTTAAGTTTTAACACGGCCAGCGATATCAGTGGAACAGTTTTTAATGCTTATCACAACCTGAAAGATTATTTCGACCTGAAAGAAAAAAACCGACAGCTTCTCGAAGAAAATTCCCTGTTGCATAACATGCTGTTAACCGAAATTTTAGTCCCCGACACCAATTACCGTGAGAAGAAAGATTCCTCGTTTCTGTATATCCCGGCAACAGTTATCCGAAATACCGTCAACAACATAAACAATTTTATTGTGTTGAACAAAGGGAAAAAACAGGGGGTACAAAAAGAAATGGGAATATTGTCTTCCAAAGGTATTGCCGGCATCATTATAGGGGTCTCAGACAATTATTCCATTGCCATGTCTTTGCTCAACACCCACACCCATATCAGCGCCCGTATAAAAAAAGACAAACAACTGGTGAATGTTATTTGGGATGAGAAACATAAAAATTATGGTGAAGTAGTGGACATTCCCGCTTATATCCATCTTAACCCGGGCGATACCATCGTTACCAGTGGCAATTCGTTTATCTTTCCGGCAGGCCTTAATGTGGGAACCATCGAAACTTTTGAAAAAAGCAAAAACCATAGCTTAAACAAAGCAGTTTTACGTTTCTCTACCAACTTCAACAGCCTTTATTATGTTTATATCATTAAAAATCTTGACAAAAAGGAAAAGATAAAATTGCTGGAGGGAGCCGAAAATGAATAATATTATTGTAAAAAATATTATCCGTTTTGTCCTGCTGGTGCTGGTGCAGGTACTCATGCTTGACACAGTACAATTCGCCGGCTATATTATTCCTTATATTTACTTATTGTTCATCTTATTATTACCTTTAGACACCAACAAAATCCTGCTTCTGCTTTTGGCATTTATCACCGGTTTGAGTGTTGATTTTTTTGAAAACACATTAGGGTTACAAACAGCAGCTGTCGTTTTTATGGCCTTT
>JALUYM010000085.1 GCA_027018745.1 Bacteroidales bacterium
CAGGAACCGTTTTAGCAGCTTCATCCCCCGGAAAATAATTATGGAAGATGGTCCTGTAAAAATAGGCTTCCTTGGTCATGGGGGTATTTATGGGAAAACGGTAGGATGCTTTCTCCAGTTCCAGGTTGGTAACCTGTCCGGCAGCCACTTCTTTTAGCGTATCGATCCAGTTGTATCCCACACCATCCGAAAACTGCTCTTTTTGCCGCCAGGCTACTTCTTTGGGAAGATAATCACCGAAAATCTCACGCAAAATATGTTTTTCCATTTTACCATCCTTCACCAGTTTGTCTTCCGGGTTGATACGCATGGCCACATCTAAAAATTCCTTGTCAAGAAAAGGCACCCGGGCCTCAACGCCCCAGGCTGCCATAGACTTATTGGCCCGCAAACAGTCGAACATATGCAATTGCGATAGTTTCCGCACGGTTTCTTCGTGCAATGCCCGGGCATTTGGCGCTTTGTGAAAATAGAGATAACCCCCGAAAACTTCATCGGCCCCTTCACCGGAGAGCACCATTTTTACTCCCATGGAACGGATTTTCCGGGCCATGAGGTACATGGGCGTTGCTGCCCGAATGGTGGTAACATCATAAGTTTCCAGATGATAAATTACATCTTTTACGGCATCCAGCCCTTCCTGCACGGTGTAAACAAAAGAGTGGTGCACCGAGCCTATATGGTCGGCCACCTTTTTAGCAGCTTCCAGATCGGGCGAACCTTCCAGTCCGATGGAAAAAGAATGCACCTGCGGCCACCAGGCTTCCTGCAGGTCGGATGACTCTATACGACGCTGGGCGTATTTGCGCACAATGGCGGCAATGATGGAGGAATCCAGTCCGCCCGAAAGCAGCACACCGTAAGGCACATCCGACATCAACTGCCGGTGTACGGCATTTTCCAGCGCCTGTTTGAGCTGTTTTTTATTGGTTTCATTGTCTTTTACGGCATCATAAGATTCCCACTCACGGTTGTAATACCGAACAAATTTCCTGTCTTTACTGCTATAAAAATGACCCGGGGGAAATTCCCTGATCTTCACACATTTTTTAATCAAAGCTTTCATTTCCGAAGCCACATAAAAATTGCCCATTTCATCGTAACCGTAATAAAGGGGCACAATGCCGATGTGGTCACGACCGATAAGGTAAGAACGGTCTTTATTGTCGTACAACACAAAAGCAAAAATACCGTTCAGGTCATTTAAAAACCCGGTTCCTTTTTCAAGATAAAGGGCATTAATGACTTCGCAGTCTGATTTGGTTTGAAAGTCGTAAGGTAGATGCAGGTCCTTTTCCAGCTCACGATGGTTGTAAATCTCACCGTTAACCGCCAATGCCAAACGACCATCTGCACCCATGAGTGGTTGGGCACCGTTTTCCACATCCACTATGGACAGCCGTTCATGAACCAGAACAGCTTCTTCATTGATATAAATTCCAGACCAGTCAGGGCCCCGGTGACGCATTGTTTTAGACATTTCCAATGCCTGTTCGCGCAGCTCTGCCGCCCCTGTTTTTATGTCCAGGATTCCTAAAATAGAACACATGAAATCTCCTTCCGCTTTTTCCCCAGGTTTATTGAAACAAAATTATTATTATTATCTTCAAAAAAACAAACTTTTCAGAGAAATTTTGTTTAATCTTTTTTCGCAGAGATATATTTTGGTTAAAATATTCAAAATCATTTATTTCAATCGATTGAAACAAAATGATCGTTCATGCACGCATGACCCGGACATGACAGAACCCCTTCGGCATTTTTTCGTTTCCTTTTTTTGGCACATTTTGGTATATCATTATTTAATTCTTCCTAAAAAAATTGTATGTTAATTATTTAGCGTACTTTTGCCGCTCATTTTAATTAGAATATCTCATTGACATCATTTAAACAACTCGGGCTTTCGAATGAAGTATTGAACGCCCTCGCCGACCTCGGCTTTTCACAACCCACTGAAATACAAGAACAAACCATCTCTATTCTTCTTACGGAAGAGAGTGATTTTATAGGGCTTGCCAACACAGGAACAGGCAAAACAGCCGCTTTCGGCATTCCTCTTTTGGAACGCATAGACCCGGAGGAAAAATCTACACAGGCGCTGGTCCTGGCCCCCACCCGGGAACTGGGACAACAAATAGCCGAACAATTGAACCTGTTCGCTAAATATCTCGATAAAATCAATATTCTGCCGGTTTACGGAGGGGCGGCAATCTCCACGCAAATACAGGCTTTACGCAAGCCCCCGCAAATCATTATTGCCACCCCCGGCCGGTTGATCGACCTCATCGGGCGCAAAGCCGTCAAACTGGACAACATCCGGTTTGCAGTGCTGGACGAAGCCGATGAAATGCTGAACATGGGTTTTAAAGAAGACATCGATAAAATTTTAAGTTATACCCCTGCCGAAAAGCTCACCTGGCTGTTCTCGGCTACCATGCCTCCCGAGATCAGGAAAATTGTCAAAAAATATATGGACAAACCTGTCGAAGTGAAGGTAAATGCCGACACCAAAATAAATGTGAACATCGAACACCAGTATGTTGTGGTAAAACAAGCCGATAAACCCGAAGCACTGACACGCTTTCTGGATATTCATCAGGATATGCGCGGATTGATTTTTTGCCGTACCAAACGCGATACGCAAAATCTGGCCGATGTTTTACAAAAGAAAAATTACAAGGTCGATGCTTTACATGGAGATTTGTCGCAACCGCAGCGCGACCGTGTGATGAAACGTTTCAAAAACCGCGACCTGCAAATTGTTATCGCTACGGATGTAGCCGCCCGTGGTATTGACGTGGACGACCTGACACACATTTTTCACTATAACTTACCCGACGACCATTCTTATTATACCCACCGTAGCGGAAGAACCGCCCGTGCCGGCAAAACAGGCATTTCCATCGTTTTTATCAACACACGGGAAAAAGGAAAAATCGATAAACTGCAGAAAAAATTGAACATTACGTTTAAAAAAGTGCTCATCCCGGCCAGCAAAGAAATTGCCGATATCCGCCTGGAAAACTGGTGCCGCCAAATACTGGAAAAGAAAGCCAACGGGAAAGTCGAACCACAGTTGTCGGCAAAAGCCGAATTGATCTTTGGCAATCTTTCAAAAGAAGAGCTGATTAACAAACTGCTGGTGAACGAGCTGGAAAAACTGAACATAGGTTCTTCCGCCGACCTCAATGCAACACGACAGGAAAAACATGTTGATCGTAATGACCGCCGCGAGCGCCGCAACCGTGACGAACACAACCGGAAAAGACCGGAAAACGAACTTAAAGAAAAGAAAAGAAGCCGCACGGACCGCAAAAACGTCAAAGGACAGAACGCTTCCCTTCAACCTCGTTTTTTTATCAATCTCGGAACCCGCGACCGTATGAACAAACATGATTTGATGGATTTTATCTGCCTGCATGCCAAAATAAAACCTTCGAATATTGGTCATGTGGACCTGCAGGGTTCATACAGTTTTTTTGAAGTGGATGCCAAAGTGAGCCGCCAGATCAGCCAAAATTTCAAAAACATCGTACTAAAAGGAGGCCGGGAA
>JALUYM010000086.1 GCA_027018745.1 Bacteroidales bacterium
CGAACAGGATGCCTCCTTGCGAATCTATCTTCCTGCCCTGGAGGGACTTATGCAAAATCCGCTCATAGAGATGCTTACAGGAAAAAGGTTCTCTGAATTCTTTCCTGTGAACCGTTTTTATGCCGGAGAAAAGGAAATCATGGAGTCGGTACCTGATGAAGAATTAAAAAATATTTTCCGTTTACTTTTTGCCGGTTGGAGAGGGCCGGCTCTGTTTATTGACAATGTAAAATCGCTGCTGAACCGTTTTCGGGAAATACCGGAACTTGCTGAAAAGAGAAACAGGTTGCTTCAATTCCAGCTTGTCCTGTTTATGCAGGTCGTGAAACAAATGGAAGGGCTTTTTTCTGACCTGGAAAAATATCTTGATTTTCAAAGTATACAGAAAATCACGTTACAGTTAATGGGACGAAAAGAAGTAAGCCTTAAAGGGGAACCCCTGACGGGAATTCAGGTGATGGGAATGCTGGAAACCAGAAACCTTGATTTTGAAAGGGTAATTATACTGGGCGCCAACGAAGGCATCCTGCCTAAAACCGGATTCCAGGAATCGTTTATACCCTATGACCTGCGCCATGCTTTCGGGCTTCCTTTACAAAATTCCAAAACGGCTGTTTCTTCTTATCATTTTTTCAGGTTGCTACAACGTACCGAATACATGACACTGGTGTATGATTCCGAGCCGGATGTGTTGGGAGGAGGGGAAGTCAGCCGGTTTGTGCTGCAAATAGAAAATGAACTTGCCCGGAAAAACCCCGGCATTTTACTCAGAAAGAAAACAGTAAACATTCCTCCCGAAGCAGAAAATGATAGGGGAATTGTTATTAAAAAATCACCGGAGATTATGCAACGACTTAGAATACTGGCAGAATCGGGGATTTCCCCTTCGGCTTTGAACTCTTATGTGCGCTGTCCGTTGCAGTTTTATTTCCGGTATATCGCCGAAATAAAAGTTCCTGATCAGACCGGGGTTTCCATACAATCTTATACCTTCGGCAGGGTGGTCCACGGTGTGCTCGAAAAACTTTATAAACCTTTTCTTGGAAAAGCCATAAACCCGGAAAAACTTCGGTCGGGGATGCAATCTGATCTTGAAAAATTGCTGCAGAAAGAGTTTAAGGATAAATACGGCGACAACGATCTGGATTATGGCCGTAACCTGTTGGTTTATCAGGTGGCCAAAGAATATCTCCGGCGCTTTGTGAATAATGAAATAAAATTTCTTGAACAAAATCCCCATGAACTGCTTGGTATTGAAAAGGGCTTGGGTTTTATGCTGAACGTTAACGGCAATCCTGTAAAAATAAAAGGCTTCATAGACCGTCTCGACAAGGATTTACATACCGGACAAATCAGAATTATCGATTATAAAACGGGGACAGTCAATCCGGCTGAACTGAAACCTAAAAACATGGAAGCAGTCATAACGGATGTAAAATTTTCAAAAGCATTGCAGGTGCTGGTTTATGCCTGGCTTTATTGGCGGGAAAATAAAACCGGAAACGAGCTCGTTCCTGGAATCATCAGCCTGAAAAAAGCGAAAAGTACTTTCTTAAAGGTCGGTTTTCCCGGGGATGTAACTTTTCCGGATGCAATGCAGGAGGTGGAAACAACATTGGCAGAATTGCTGGAAAAGATTTTCGATGAGAGTCGCCCGTTTGTTCAAACCATGGATACAAAAATTTGTGAATACTGCGATTTTGCACTTCTTTGTAACCGTTCCTAAGCGTTCATTACCTTGTTCATATTATTCAGGTAAACGGTTTTGCCGATATTTGAATTTTATTATTTTTGCTTGTTAAGGTCGAAATGGCTGCTTTGAAATACTAAATGCAATAGAATGGAAAACAAATACAATATCCTTATCGTTGATGACCGCCCGGAAAATTTATTGACCTTGGAAGGTATCCTTGAAAGTCCGCAGCTCAATATTATCAAAGCCCATTCGGGCAATGAAGCACTCGGTCTTTTGCTGGAGCATGATGTGGCCCTGGTTTTAATGGATGTGCAAATGCCGGGCATGGATGGCTTTGAAACTGCCGAGATCATGCGCAGCAGCGAACGGACAAAACATATACCTATTATCTTTGTTACAGCCATCAGCAAACAACGAAAACACATCTTTAAAGGTTATGAAACCGGTGCTGTGGATTACCTTTATAAGCCGCTTGACTTGGAGGTACTGAAAAGTAAAATATCTGCGTTTATTGAATTATTTAAGTATAAAACTTCGCTGGAAGAGACAACTGCCAAACTGCAAAAAACCGTTGAACAACTGCATGATGCTAAAATTGCTGCCGAAGAAGCTACCAAGGCAAAAAGCTCTTTTCTGGCTTCCATGAGCCACGAAATACGCACTCCGCTTAACGGGATCATAGGAATTGCAGAACTGGGGCTTATGGACAAAGATATTCATCCGTTGCAGGCAGAGCGGTTCATGGATATTAAAACTTCAGGGCAAAACCTGTTGGAGATCATTAACGATATTCTGGATATATCTAAGATAGAAGCCGGTAAACTGGAGCTGGAAGAAACCGAATTCAGCCTAAGGGAAATGCTGGATAAAGTTTTTAAAATCATCAATGTTTTTGCACAGGATAAGGATATTAACCTGATAGTGGACATGGACCCGGATATTCCTGATGTACTTATTGGCGATCAGTTGCGTATCAGGCAGATTCTTACCAACCTGTTGAATAATGCAGTGAAGTTTACTGAAAAAGGATATGTTCTGCTAAGCCTTCAGATGATTGATTTTATAGAAGAACAGATTCGCCTGCGCTTTTGTGTGGAAGATACAGGTACCGGTATTCCTAAGGAAAAACAGGAAATGCTTTTTGAAAAATATACCCAGGCAGAAGTTTCCACGACCCGAAAATACGGTGGGACGGGCCTGGGATTGAACATAGCCCGGAAACTGGTGGAACTAATGGGTGGTAAAATTGAATTGGAGAGTGAAGAGAACAAAGGAAGCAAGTTCTTTTTTACCATAAACATGATAACGGGTGAACAGGAATACAATCCTGAGGAACTGATGTTTAATCCTCCGTTGAAACATCACCGGGTTTTGCTCTCAACACATTGCGAAAAAACAAAAAATACACTTAAACGGCTACTGAACTTCTGGAAAATAGAAATGGATGCAGTTTCTGGTGCGGATGAAGCAAAAAAAGTGTTGGCGCAAAAACCGTACGATGTATTTTTTGTGGATTTTGATAGTGGTGAAAAAAATACTGTTGAAGCCGTTGCCGAAATTAAGAAAATTACCAGGCCTGAATTACGGGTAGTATTCCTTTATAAACAAAAAGCAAATCCTGAAATTAATCGCCTCAAAAAAGAAGGGAAATACGGCTTCCTGAATAAACCTGTTTTGCAACGTGACCTGCGGGATTATTTCCAGGGTTCCAACCCCCGGTCACGCATGGAGGAAGCAGTGAAAAAAACAAAGGAAGAATTGAAAGAAAAGCAGGGTGATGTACAGACCAGCCTCCCGTTCGGAGATGGTATTGAGATACTTGTGGCCGAAGACCAGTTGATTA
>JALUYM010000087.1 GCA_027018745.1 Bacteroidales bacterium
AATTTAACGAATTATGGTTTTCCTTCATGCCAAAGGCATGAAGGAAAACCGTTTAACAAATATTTTTTTAAAACAAAAACAACAATTGAATTTTAGATGTAATTTATTTTTTTAGAGTATCTTATCGGGAACAAAACACCCTGAACTTTAAACAACTTCAATATAATACCTGATTAAATATCTTCGGACCTGGGTACTCGAATTAAATATCCTGTTTCTTTCAATTCTTTTTTTTAACTTTACGACAAAAACAGAACCATGCAAAATAATATTCCGAAATCTTACGACTACGTTATTATCGGTTCGGGTTTTGGCGGTTCGGTATCGGCATTGCGACTGAGCGAAAAAGGATACAAAGTGCTGGTAATCGAAAAGGGAAAATGGTGGAAACCCGAAGATTTTCCCAAAAACAACTGGCACCTGCGTAAATGGCTTTGGCTGCCTTTCTTTCGGTTTTTCGGTTTCTTTAAAATGACTTTTTTGCGACATGTGGGCATTTTGAGCGGCGTGGGCGTGGGCGGCGGCTCGCTGGTGTATGCCAATACCCTTCCGCGACCTAAAAAACAATTCTTTGAAACCGGAAGCTGGGCAGGCATTACCGACTGGCAAAAAGAACTGGAACCCCATTACAAAACTGCGGAAAAAATGCTGGGCGCTACCCGCACAATCCAGCTCTTTGATGCAGATCTGGCCTTGAAAGAAGTAGCTAAAAAGATGGGACACGACAAAGAATTTGAGCCAACGGATGTAGCAGTTTTCTTTGGTGAGCCCGAAATGGAAGTAGCGGATCCTTTTTTCGACGGTGAAGGCCCCCGTCGTGTTGGCTGTAATTTTTGCGGTGCCTGTATGACCGGATGCCGTTACAATGCAAAAAACACATTGGACAAAAACTACCTTTATCTTGCCATGAAAAAGGGAGCAGAAGTGGTGGCCGAACAAAAGGTAACAGATGTTCGTCCTGCCGGAAAAAAAGACGGTTCGGACGGTTATGTGGTCACTTACAAAAAATCAACAAGCCTTCTTTTCAGCCGGAAAAAGCAAATAAAAGCCAAAGGAATTGTATTCTCCGGCGGTGTATTGGGAACAGTACGACTGTTGCTTGACATGAAAGAAAAAGGGCTGCCGCAGCTTAGTAACATGACCGGAAATGACATTCGCACCAACAACGAAAGCCTGATACAAGTACATTCGTCCGAAAAAGAAAAAGACTTTTCCAAAGGGGTGGCCATTGGTTCCATTTTCCCGCCCGACGAAAATTCGCATGTAGAACCGGTACGCTACGGCTCCGGATCGGGCTTTTTCAAACTCATGGGCGTTCCTTTGACTTTTGGAAAAAACGGCTGGAACAGGACCGGAAAACTACTGAAAAAACTCATTACCAGGCCGGGTACATGGTTAAGTATTTATTTCTCAAAAAATTTTTCCAAAGAATCGGTGATTTTGTTGTTCATGCAGCATCTGGACAGTACACTGCGTTTCAAAAGGGGTTTGTTTAATTTAAAATCCACCGTTTCTTCCGGTAAAGCGCCTACCTCTTTTATTCCACGTGCCAAGGAACTGGCCGAACATACTTCGGATATTATCCATGGTGCCCCGTTTGTAATGACTACAGAAGCCCTTTTTGGTATTCCTACCACAGCGCATATTCTCGGTGGTGCTGTCATCGGTAATTCACCCGAAACGGGGGTCATAGACCCGCATCACAAAGTTTTCGGATATCAAAACATGTATGTTTGCGACGGTTCGGCCATTTCAGCCAATCCTGGTGTTAACCCCTCACTTACCATTACCGCCATGACTGAAAGGGCCATGCATTTTATTCCGGAAAAACAGAAAGAATAAAAAAATAACCGCATGGCCATGCGTCAATGACCACCTTACAAAAAATATCTTTCCCCGGCAGTAACTGACAAGATAAAATGATGTTATAACTTAAAAAAGCCGGAAAACACCGGCTTTTTTAAGTTATAACGTTTTGTATCAGGCCAGACCGAAAGCTTCTTTCACTTTGTCCACATAGTCCAGTTCTTCCCAGGCAAAGAATTTGATGGGTTTGGTATAAACTTTTTGCCCGTTTCTTTCTTCTTTGAAGGTAGTAGTTTCGTCTTCATAAAACACTTCCTGCTCTTCCACCACCACATCGCGGCCAAAATGACCATAAGAAGCGGTCCTTTCGAAAACAGGGTTTTTCAGTCCGAACCGTTTCACAATGGCAAAGGGGCGCATGTCGAAAATGGTTTCCACCACACGTGCAATTTCACTGTCTTTCATAATGTTGCCCTCTTTGTCTTTTACTTTGGCCGTGCCGTAAGTATTAATAAAAAATCCCACGGGCCGGCTTACGCCGATAGCATAAGCAACCTGTACCAGGATTTGGTCGGCTACACCGGCAGCTACCATATTTTTTGCCATGTGGCGGGCAGCGTAAGCACCGGAACGGTCCACTTTGGAGGAGTCTTTGCCCGAGAAAGCACCACCGCCATGAGCGCCGTGTCCGCCGTAAGCATCCACAATAATTTTTCTTCCGGTAAGCCCGGTATCGCCATGGGGGCCACCTATAACAAACTTACCTGTCGGGTTGACCAGTAACCGGTAACCGTTGAAAAGAAATTCAGGATATTTGTTTTTGATGCGCGGTATCAGGTATTTTTCTATGTCGGCAGCAATTTTCTGCTGCATGGCTTTTTCTTCATCAAAATCGTCATGCTGGGTAGAAATCACCAGTGTATCAATCTTCACCGGTTTTCCATCATCGGAATATTCCAGTGTAACCTGCGATTTTGAATCGGGACGCAAATAGGTCATCACTTTCCCTTCGCGGCGAATGTTGGCCAGTTCCCACAACAAGTCGTGTGCAATTTCAGAAGTCAGCGGCATCAGTGTCTCCGTTTCACGGACAGCATAACCAAACATCATTCCCTGATCGCCGGCACCCTGGTCCTCTTCGCTGGCACGGACCACTCCCTGATTGATGTCAGGCGACTGTTCATGGACAGCAGAAATAACCGCACACGATTTACTATCGAACTGATACTCGGCTTTGGTATACCCTATTCTTTCTATAGTTTTACGGGCAACCTGCTGCAAATCGACCCAGGCATTGGTTTTTACTTCTCCTGCAATAACTGCAAGACCTGTGCTTACCATGGTTTCGCAAGCAACTTTTGATTCGGGGTCCTGACGAAGCATTTCGTCAAGCACAGCATCCGAAATCTGATCGGCTACCTTGTCAGGATGACCTTCGGAAACAGATTCCGACGTAAAATAATAAGACATATTTTAAATTTTTAAATTAAACATCAAACAGTGGAGTTTGATGATTGACGGCAGGTAAAAAATTGGTTTAGCATTTTTTATTGTGGTTGCAATCAATCAAATCCTTCCACTTACCATAATTGTTCTATGAACGTGCGGCAAAAATACAAAAATACCATTGCAAAAAAAGTAAATTGTCAAAATCATGTTAATTTAAAACAAATATAATTTGCAAGCAATCATTCACTCACTTTTCCCGGGTGAGATGTTGGAACACATCTTCCAGTTTTTCCCTGGTTTTAGAAAGTGTAAGAATATGCCATGCATGCGAAACAGCAAAATTGAAGATCTCTTCGCGAAGATCTTTTTCCGTATCTGTTTCCAATATCCATTCGGTCTCAGACAAAGCTTCCGCATGGGCAACACCATGAATTTCCAGCAGAAAGTCCTTGTCGACCTTTTCTTTCAACTCAAGGACAAACCTTCCGGCGACCATGGCTTTACGCGAAATCAAATCCACCGTATCATCGGCTACCACCCTGCCTTCATTAATAATTACCACCCGGTCGCAAACGGCTTCTACCTCCTGCATGATATGGGTAGACAGTAAAATCGTTTTTTCTTTTCCCAACACGGCAATGGCCGCACGAATATCCATCAACTGGTTCGGGTCCAACCCGGTGGTAGGTTCATCCAATATCAATACCGGAGGATCGTGGATCAGTGCCTGTGCAAGTCCTACCCGTTGCCGGTAGCCTTTTGACAATGCACCGATTTTTTTATGTTGTTCGGGTCTCAGTCCGGTGAGGCCGACCACCTGATCGATCCTCTTTTTCAAAGAGAATCCCGTACTGTACATCTTTAAAACAAAACCGAGATATTCGCGAACATACATATCGGGGTACAACGGGTTGTTTTCCGGAAGATAACCTACCAATTTTCTAATCTTCAGGGCTTCGGTTTGTACATCAAGTCCTAGAATACGTGCCCGGCCATCATGAGGAGGTATAAATGAGGTGAGAATTTTCATGAGGGTTGATTTGCCGGCACCATTGGGGCCGAGCAAACCGACAATCTGCCCTTTTCCCACATCAAAAGAAACATTGTCCAGCACCTTTTGGTGTCCGTAAAACTTTGAAATATTTTGAATACTGATTTCTGCCATAGAAGTTTTTAAAATACAAATGTAGATACAATGTGCATAACGATTTGGAATTAATAAAATTGTGGAACATCAACAGGTATTTTTTTCAGGCTGATTTTTCTTATATCCGCTTGAAACAATTTCCGGGAAAATCCTTTAATTTTGAAGCAATAAATTAACAAGGCCCGAATCCGAAAGAACAAACCTATTATAAACCTTAAAAAATGAGACACTTTACAAAAATGTTAACCACAGCACTGACAGTGTTGTTTTTCCTGTCCATGGCTGTCGTGAAAGGCCAAACCCTGGAACAGGAGCTGGCAAAGCTGGCAAAAAGTTATCCCATCACTTATAAAAAGCTGCCGGTTGACAGTTTTTTCACACAAAAATATTTGATCGAATTCAAAGAGCCGCTGGACCACAACCACCCGAACGGCAAAACCTTTACCCAGCGTATTTTTCTTTCTAACAAGGGACTCGACAAGCCGGTGGTTTTCGTTACGGAAGGCTATTGGGCCAATTATGCCGCTAATCCGAAATATGTCAACGAGCTATGTCCTATTCTCGATGCCAACCAGATCGTACTGGAACACCGCTTTTTTGCCCCTTCCGCTCCGGACACTCTCGACTGGCGTTATTTGACCGTGCAACAAGCGGCCGCCGATGACCACGCAGTAGCGGAAATGCTCAAACACATCTACCATGGCAAATGGCTGAGTACCGGCATCAGCAAAGGCGGGCAGACCTGCATGATTTATCGTTATTTCTATCCCAACGATGTGGTTGCCAGCGTGCCATATGTGGCTCCGTTGAATTTTTCCATCACCGACCGGCGTATCAACATGTTCCTTGATCACGACGGGACACCAAAATGCCGCAAAACCATATACAATTTTCAAAAAGAACTGATCAGCCACCGCAGCAAATACCTGCCTTATTTTGAAAAAGAGGCAAAAGAAAAAGGGTATACTTATCACCGAATCGGCATTGAAAAAGCTTTTGACCTAATGGTTTTTGAATTTCGTTTTGCTTTTTGGCAATGGGGCAAGTCGCCCTGCGACTCTATTCCCATGGTGCCTGATCACCCCATGAAAATGGTAAAATACTGGGATAAAGTAGCTGATTTCTCCTGGGTTTCGGATCAGGGAATAAAAAAATTCGAACCTTTCTTTTATGAAGCCATGAAACAAATGGGAATGTACGGTTATGACATAGCACCTTTTAAAAAATGGACCGTCTTCAAACACAATCCCAATTTTAATTTTACCCTGCCGAAAGGGACCAAACCCGGTTTTGACCCTTCCATAATGGACTCTGTGGATTGCTTCATCAGGCATAAAGCACACAACATGTTGTTTCTGGTAGGCGGTTCCGACCCGTGGGGCTCAACCTCGGTGGACCTGACTTATCAAAATAATTTGATAAAAATCGTCAAACCGCACGGCAGCCACCGGACGCGCATAAACAACCTGCCCCCGGCACTGAAGAAAGAAGCCATCGACACCCTGAGAAAATGGATGGGCGAAAAGGTCCAACCACAAAAAAATTAAGCCGGGGAATCAAGGCTTTTTACCGTATTTAAAAACAATTAATATATTGGTTTTTAGTGTGTTTATGTATATAACAAGTGAAAAAGACAAAATAATGAATAGCCTGCAGGATGTTTAATTACCAAATAATACGACTGTCTTCTTTCAAAGCATTCTAATTTACAAAAAATCAATGAAAATTGACTATTTTTCCGTAAACTTGCATTCCGAAAACCGGACAGTAAGTCCCAATGTTTTGAATATTCACATAATCTGCACAAATTGTATCAGTTAAAGACTAAAATAGATATTCATTCGGAAGCTTTTCAATCCAACCGCAAGGCCTTTTTAAAACTGCTGAATGATTATAAAAAAATTCTGGAATCGACAACCCGCGGTGGCCCTGAGAAAGCTGTCAAGAGGCATAAAGAACGCGGCAAACTGCTTGTCCGTGAACGGATCAACCTGCTTGTCGATCCCAACACCCCGTTTTTGGAGCTTTCACCGTTGGCTGCTTATGACCAATACGACAATGCTTTTCCTTCGGCAGGAATCGTTACAGGTATTGGTGTCATACACGGTCGGGAAACAGTGATCATTGCCAATGATGCTACTGTAAAAGGCGGTACATACATGCGTTTTACCATCAAAAAACATTTGCGGGCACAACAGATCGCCATGGAAAACCATTTACCGTGTGTCTATATTGTGGATTCCGGTGGCGCTTTTCTGCCTGAACAGGATACAGTCTTTCCCGATGCCAATCATTTCGGCCGGTTTTTTTATAACCAGGCACGCATGTCTGCCATGGGCATTCCGCAAATTTCCATTGTTATGGGCTCCTGTACTGCCGGGGGGGCTTATGTGCCGGCAATGAGCGATGAGACAATTATTGTAAAAGAACAGGGAACCATTTTTCTGGGAGGTCCGCCATTGGTGAAAGCCGCTACCGGCGAAGAAGTAACGGCTGAAGAACTGGGTGGCGCCGAAGTACACACTTCTATTTCAGGAGTTGCCGACCATTTTGCCGAAAACGACACCCATGCCCTTCAGATTTGCCGTAACATCTTTGAGACCCTCGAGTTTCGAGAAAAGCAACATCTGGATGTTACCACGCCGGAGGATCCGTTGTACGATCCGGAAGAATTATATGGCATTGCACCGGTTGATTTAAAGAAATTGGTCGACCCGCGGGAAATTATCATGCGCATGGTCGATGGAAGCCGTTTTCAGGAATTCAAAGCCAAATACGCTACGACGGTAGTCACCGGATTTGCCCGCATCATGGGGTTTCCGGTAGGCATCATAGCCAATTACGGGGTTTTGTTTTCCGACTCATCACTGAAAGTCACCCATTTTATTGAATTGTGTACCAGCCGGAAAATACCACTGATCTTTTTGCAAAACATTACCGGTTTTATCGTAGGGAAAGAATTTGAACACAAAGGGATTGCCAAAGATGGTGCTAAAATGGTACATGCCGTTTCCAATACCAATGTACCGAAGTTTACGGTTATTTTCGGAGGTTCGTTTGGCGCAGGAAATTACGGGATGGCCGGCAGGGCTTACGATCCGCGGCTTTTATTTATGTGGCCCAATGCCAAAATATCAGTGATGGGGGGGGAACAGGCAGCCACAGTACTCGAAACAGTTAAAAGAGACCAGTACCGCGCCATGGGAAAGGAAATGCCGGAAGAAGAGGTGGAAAAACTGCGTAAACCCATTCTGGAAAAATATGAGCGGGAAGGCTCCGCACTTTACAGTACCTCCCGCCTGTGGGACGATGGCATCATAGATCCCGTAGATACACGTAAGATGCTGGCCATGGGTATTGCCATGTCGTTGAACAAAAAATATCCTGAGCAACAATATGGTATTTTCAGGATGTAAAATAGTGTTTTACAAAATGGCACGTAAAGTCATGAAAGCATGAAGAAATACAAAACTATCCTTGTCAGTGAACGGAAAGAAATCCGCAGCATTGTGCTTCACCGTCCTGAAGTGCACAATGCCATGAACGAGCTAATGATCCACGAACTGAGCGATGTTTTCAACCGAATAGCGGAAGCAGACAAGTTGCCAAGGATAGTAATATTGCGTGGCGAAGGCAAGTCTTTTTGTGCCGGCGCCGATTTGAACTATATGAAAAAAATTGCCGGGTTCGGTTTTGAAAAAAATGTTGTTGACGGACAAAAGCTGGCAGCACTTTTCCGTGCTGTTTACGAATGCCCGGTACCCACACTGGCCGTTGTACACGGTTTTGCTTTTGGCGGGGCCAATGGTTTGATGGCTGCCTGCGATATCGTGGTGGCTGCCGAAAACACACAATTTGCTTTCAGCGAAGTGAAACTCGGTATTTCCCCGGCAACGATCAGTCCGTTTGTGATGAAACGCATAGGGGAATATGGTGCACGCGAGTTAATGCTAACCGGAAAACGTTTCGATGCCAAAGAAGCAGAAAAATGGCATTTGGTAAACTGGGCCGTTGCCCCCGACCAACTGGAAGAAAAAGTGCAGGAACTGGTAAATGAAATAAAAACCACCGCCCCCATCGCTGTGAGAGAAACAAAAAAATTAATTTCCCATATTGTAGAAGGCCAGAACCTGGATAAAAACATTGAATTTACAGCACAACTGATTGCCCGCCTGCGTGCCTCCGACGAAGGACAGGAAGGCATGAGTGCCTTTTTGGAAAAGCGAAAACCCTTTTGGGTAACCCATAGAAAATTAAAAAAGTAATTTTCTAAGAGAAACAGATATTTATGAAAATATTCAAAAAAATACTGATTGCCAACCGTGGAGAAATTGCCGTCCGTATCATGCAATCAGCGCGGAAACTGGGAATCCCGGTGGTAGCTGTGTATTCTGAAATTGACGAAAACGCAGCGCATGTACAATTGGCCGACGAAGCTTACTGCATTGGAAAAGAAGAACTGAACGATTCTTATCTGAATATTGATAAAATCATTGCCACTGCCAAAGAAGCAGGTTGCGATGCCTTGCATCCGGGATACGGCTTTCTGTCGGAAAACCCGTTACTTGTCAAGGCCTGTGAAACTGCCGGTATTACCTTCATCGGTCCGCATCTGGAAGCTATCCGTTTGATGGGCAACAAGATAGAATCCCGTGCTTTTGTGCAGGGCCTGCATGTTCCCATCACGGCAGGCGTTACCGGAAAACCGGCCGAGTTGGTGGAAAAGGCAAAAGAAATCCCGTTTCCCCTTTTAGTAAAAGCAGCTGCCGGCGGCGGTGGAAAAGGCATGCACATTGTTCACAAAGGGGATAACCTAAATGAAATACTTATCTCCGCATCTCGCGAGGCAAAAAACTATTTTGGTGACGGGACCATTTACATTGAAAAATACATAGAAGAACCACGGCATATAGAAATACAGGTGCTGGGCGACAACTACGGGAATGTGGTGCATCTTTTTGAACGTGAATGCACCATACAGCGGCGTTACCAAAAAATTATTGAAGAATCGCCTTCTGCAACGCTTACCCCGGAAGTACGGGAAAAAATGTGTACTTCCGCTGTAAATATTGCAAGGGCAGCCCGGTACAACAATGCAGGGACCATTGAGTTTTTGGTAGACAAAGACCTGCACTATTATTTTCTGGAAATGAACACCCGTATCCAGGTCGAGCATCCCGTTACGGAAATGGTCACCGGCGTCGACCTGGTAGAAGAACAGATACTTGTGGCAGCCGGAAATCCGATGCGACTGCAACAATCTTCGCTTTCCCAGAACGGTCATGCTATTGAATGCAGGATATATGCCGAAGACCCTTCTAACAATTTTCTTCCTTCACCCGGAAAAATCCAGCTTTATCGCCAACCAGCCGGCGAAGGTATTCGCGTAGATACAGGGATTACCGGGCCCGGTATCATTCAAAGCATTTTTGATCCAATGATCAGCAAACTGATAGTGTGGGGAGAAGACCGGGCCGTGGCAAGGGAAAAGATGCTGTCTGCTTTAAAAAACTACCATGTCCATGGCATTCATACCAACATTGGTTATTTGCAGCATTTAATACAGCACCCTGCTTTTGCTGACAACAAAATTTCCACAAGCTTCTGCGACAACCATACCGAAGAGATCCTGCAGAATATCAGGCAGGACAAAAAGCAAACGGAAAAAGAAGTGTTGGCACTGGCTTATTTGATGTATTCACTGAACAGTCATAAAATACATTCCCCGCATAATGTCTGGGAAACGCTCGGTTACTGGCGAAACATCATGAAAATACCACTTATGGTAGAGGGAGAACCGGTTATGTTAAGGCTGGAAAGGCCATCAAACGAAACTTTTGTTTTTAAGACAAATGAAAAAACATATAATGTTTCCCTACAATCCATTGCTGAAAACGAAGTGGAGTTTCGTATTTCTCACCGGTATTACAAAGCAGTTGTATCCGATGGGGAAAAAGGCAACCATATTGTTTCGATAGAAGGTGCCCTTTTTGAAATAAAGCGCCTGGATGAACTCGTCGAAACACACGAAAACCCTGCCGATAGCGGGAAAGTTGATGAGGGAAGCTTGTTTGCGCCCATGCCGGGAAAAGTGATCAAAGTAAATATTAAAGCAGGGGACAAAGTAAAAAGGGGCACTGTTTTGCTGGTGGTCGAAGCCATGAAAATGGAAAACAACATTGTGGCCCTTCACGATGGCCTCATTGAAAAAGTAAACGTAAGAGAAGGAGACCGGGTGGATACCGATTTGCAACTGGTAAACCTGACAGCTCCTGAAAAATGACAATAAACAATTTAAATAAACAATCAATGGATTTTGAATTATCACAGGAACAGCAAATGATTCGCCAGACTGTACGCGATTTTGCTGAAAGAGAAGTGAAACCCCGTGCCCGGGAACTGGATGAGAAAGGAGAGTTTTCTTATGAACTCACCAAAATGATGGGGGACTTGGGCTTGTTTGGCATGAACTTACCGGAAAAATACGGCGGACAGGGGCTTGATACTTTGTCCTACATTATAGCCGTAGAAGAACTGGCACGTATTGACGGCTCGCAGGCTGCAACCCTTGCAGCACATAATTCTTTGGGAATCAGTCCTATCTACGAGTTTGGTACCGAAGAGCAAAAAATGAAATATCTGCCACAGCTTTGTACCGGTGAAGGTTTGTGGAGCTTTGGCCTGACAGAGCCGGGGGCCGGTTCCGATTCGAGGGGATCCAAAACCACAGCCATATTGGATGGAGATGAGTGGGTGATCAATGGCTCAAAGATATTTATTACCAACGGGGCCTCTGATATTTCAAAAGGTTGTACCGTACAGGCTGTCTCGGGAGAAAAAGATGGGAAAAAGATATTTACTACCGTCATTGTGGAAGCCGGCACCCCCGGATTTCGCCGGGTGGCCATGCATAACAAAATGATGTGGCGCGCATCGGATACTTCCGAACTCTATTTTGATGATGTGCGGGTTCCCAAAGAAAACCTATTGGGAAAAGTGGGAGAAGGTTCCCACATTATGTTGCACACACTTGATGGAGGCCGGTTGTCTATTGGCGCCATGGGACTGGGACTGGCACAAGGGGCATTTGAAATGGCCCTGGGCTATGCACAGGAAAGAAAACAATTTGGAAAACCATTGACCAAATTTCAGGTCAATGCGTTCAAGCTTGCCGACATGGCCATGAAAGTGGAGTTGGGACGTAACCTGTTGTACAAAGCCTGCTGGCTGAAAGACACCGGGAAACCCTATACCAAAGAAGCAGCTATGGCCAAACTGTATTGCTCGGAAATAGCCCGCGATGTTGCCAACGAAGCAGTTCAAATCCACGGAGGTTACGGATTGATGAAAGATTATGATATTGAACGGTTCTATCGCGATCAGCGGTTATTGCAAATAGGGGAAGGGACTTCTGAAATTCAGCGCCTGGTCATTTCGCGCCAGATTGGATGTTAGTAAATTTAACTTAATTGATAGCTCTATGAATAAAGTAGTAAAAAACGCAGCCGAAGCCGTCCGTGACATTGAGGACAACATGACCCTCATGCTGGGAGGGTTTGGATTGTGCGGTATTCCTGAAAAAACCATTCAGGCCTTGCATGACAAAGGCGTAAAAGGGCTGACCTGTATTTCGAACAATGCCGGAGTTGATGATTTCGGATTGGGCGTTTTACTGGAACGGCATCAAATTAAAAAAATGATTTCTTCCTATGTGGGGGAAAATGCTGAATTTGAGCGGCAACTGCTTTCAGGGGAACTGGAGGTGGAGCTGAACCCACAAGGAACGCTGGCCGAACGTTGTCGTGCCGGCGGTGCGGGAATCCCGGCATTTTTTGTCCCCGCCGGTTACGGTACGGAAGTAGCCGAAGGAAAAGAAGTACGCGAGTTTAATGGAAAGATGTATCTGCTCGAAACGGCACTCACTGCAGACTTTGCGTTGGTTAAAGCCTGGAAAGGCGATACTGCAGGAAACCTTATTTATCGCCATACGGCCAACAATTTCAACAACATGATGGCCATGGCCGGAAAAATTACCATCGCCGAAGTGGAAGAACTGGTACCTGCCGGCGAGCTGGACCCCAATTGTATCCATACCCCGGGAATTTTTGTACAACGTATTTTCCAGGGCAAGAACTACGAAAAGAGAATTGAATTTGCAACAACAAGAGAATAAATAAAAAGTTCACGCAAAGGCCGCAAAATATTTAAACGCCAAAAGTCGCAAAAATGCACAAAAATGATATTTCACATCAATGTATTGGCGCTGCAATCGAGGTGCATAAGAGTGTTGGCCCCGGATTGCTGGAGTCTGCTTATGAGAACGCACTGGCGTACGATTTAAAACTTATGGGTTTTGATGTGCAGCAACAGGTGCCTATGCCCTTTGTTTACAAAGAAGTAAAATTGGAAGTTGGTTATAGAATTGATTTGCTGGTAAATAATAAAGTAATTATTGAGGTAAAATCTGTTGAAAGTCTGGCACCTGTGCATTATGCCCAGTTGTTGACATATCTCAGGTTGTCCGGTATTAAATTGGGGTTATTGATAAACTTTAATGCAAAAACATTAAAGAATAATATCCACCGGTTGGTAAATAATTTGTGATCTTGGCGTCTTTTGCGTAACTTTTCGCGCACTTTGCATGAACCTAAAAAAAGAAAAAACTAAAAAATATACAATTATGAGTTTAGATAAAAACGGTATTGCCAAACGTATTGCACAGGAACTTAAAGACGGCTATTATGTCAACCTTGGTATCGGTATTCCGACATTGGTTGCCAATTTTATTCCTGAAGGGGTTGAAGTGGTTTTACAATCCGAAAACGGATTGCTCGGCATAGGGCCATTCCCTGCCCGAGAGGAGCTGGATGCCGACCTGATCAACGCAGGCAAACAGACCGTAACCTACAAAAAGGGGGCCTCTTTTTTTGACTCGGCTACCAGTTTTGCCATGATCCGCGGCGGCCACATCGACCTTACCGTGCTGGGTGCTTTTCAGGTAAACAAACGCGGTGATATTGCCAGCTGGAAAATTCCGGGCAAAATGGTAAAAGGCATGGGCGGTGCCATGGATTTGGTGGCTTCCGCCAAAAACATCATCGTGGCCATGACCCACACCGACCGCAAAGGAAACCCGAAATTACTGAACGAATGCAATTTACCTTTAACGGGAGTTAATTGTGTAAAACGCATCGTTACCGATTTAGCCGTAGTAGATGTTACGCCACAGGGCTTTAAACTGATAGAACGTGCCCCTGGTGTAAGCGTAGAAGAAATTGTGGAAAAAACAGAAGCCCCTTTGACAGTTGAAGGTGAAATTCCCGAAATGAAACTTTAAATTTTTCAGATACTAAATTATTCATTATGGAACATTCAAATTTTTTAGGCATTTCCTTCATTTTACTTATGGTAATCTTTATTTTGGCCATAAGTATTTTGGTCATCATTGCCCAATGGCGTATTTACGAAAAAGCCGGCCAGCCAGGCTGGGCAGTCCTTATCCCTTTTTTCAATTTTTATATTTTGCTAAAAATTGTGGGGAAACCCGCCTGGTGGCTCCTCTGGATATTCGTTCCCCTCGCCAACATTGTGGTTGAAATTTGGGTTACCAACCTGTTGTCAAAAAGCTTCGGAAAAGATGAAGCGTTTACCCTTGGATTGATCTTTCTTTCCGTTATTTTTTACCCCATTCTGGGGTTTGGAAAGGCAGAATACAAAGGACCCGCCGGAAAACCCAAAATAACCGAAATATCGGTTTGACAACGCAGCCTTATTTCTCCGGACCAATTAGTTTAAAGCCAACGCCGTGAACGTTTATCAATTCAACTTCCGGATCATCTTTCAGGAATTTCCGGAGTTTGGTAATATAAACATCCATGGAACGGGCGTTGAAATAGCTGTCATCGTTCCATATTTTGTTCAGGGCAACCGAACGGTCAAGTACTTCGTTCAGATTATCGCATAACAGGCGAAGCAAATCAGCCTCTTTGGATGTGAGTTTGTTTTCAGCTTTATCTGATTTTAGCAATTGACGGTCAAAATCAAAAGTGTACTTTCCAAAATGATAAATGGCGTTGACATGTTTTTTGCGGGCTTGTTCGGTACGCCGCAAGATGGCCTGGATCCGCAATAACAATTCTTCCATGCTAAAAGGTTTGGTAAGATAGTCATCAGCCCCTAATTCGAATCCCTGAATAATGTCTTCCTGCATGGTTTTTGCTGTGAGGAAAAGCAACGGGATTTTTTTATCGATTTTCCGGATTTCCTTCGCCAGGGTAAAACCATCCATTACGGGCATCATTATGTCTAAAATAGCAAAATCAAAGTTCCCTTTTTTAAAAGCGTCCAGCGCCACTTTCCCATTCTCGCACAATGTAGCTTCAAAGCCTTTGGCTTTGAGATACGATTTCAAAATACTGCCAAGATTTTTATCATCTTCGGCCAGTAATACATTAACCTTTTTGTCCATGGCTTATATTCTTTTCATTTGGTAAATATATATGAAATACGGAGCCTTTGTCAAGTTCCGAATCAACTGTAATTTTTCCATTGTGTTGTTCAACAATGGCTTTTACATAACTCAATCCAAGTCCAAAACCTTTAAAATTATGGATATTGCCAGTATGCACACGATAAAGTTTGTCAAAAATCTTATTTTGGTTGGCTTTGCTAATACCGATACCGTTATCGGCAATGTCCACCAAAATCCCATCCCGGAGATTACGTGTGCTAATTTGAATTATCGGTTCTTTGAGATTATATTTTATGGCATTGTCGAGCATGTTTACAAACACATTTGTTATATGAATACGGTCAGCAAAAACCGTGCTGTTTTTTGCTTTCAGTTCCAACTTAACTTCCCCTCCCCTGCTTTCGGCATTGATCTTTTTGCTGTTGACGGCATTCTGAATAATTTCGTGCAGGTCTACTTTCTCTTTATGAAGTTTTAAACGGCCGCTGTCGATGGTTGCCGAACGCAGGATGTGTTCGGCCATGGTCCTGAGCCGTGAATTTTCTTCATCAATAACACTCACGTAATTGTTGTAAATTTCATCCGACTTTTTTACATCTTTGTCCCTCAAAGCTTCACACACAAGTGAAATGGTCGATATGGGTGTTTTGAATTCGTGCGTCATATTATTGATCAGGTCGTTTTTCATTTCTGACAGTTTTTTCTGCCTGTTGATCACCACAATACTAAAAGAAAACGATCCAATAATGATGAAAAAAAGTCCCAGCGAAACGAACAGGAGTTTGTAAAGCTTTTCAAGGATAAAGAAATGTTCCTGTGGAAAATAAACGAGTAATTTTAAAGGAAATTGTACATTATCAGCTACAGGGGTCAGGTTATAAACGTAACTTTTTGTCAACAACTGCGTAGGATATTTTCCTGTTTTCTGCAATATTAAGGCATTGGTAACAGGTTTGTAAATTCCGTATTCGAATTTCGTTTTGATGTTTCGTTTTAACAGGGAACTCCTGATAAGTGAATCGATCAGATTTTTGTGCGCAGAAAAAAACTGGATGTCATTCGGCTGTTTGAATTTTGAAAAAAGTTGTTGATAACGCGTACTCAGCAACAGCCTTTTTTCCAGCAACCGACTCAGATCATTGGCATTGGAAAGGGAAAGCGATTGAGAAACCAATTCACGGTTAAGAGAATCGAAAATTTCGAAAGCATTCATATTATCGCGGTAAAACTTTTTCGAGTTCAGGTAATATTCCTGATACCGTAATTTGTCGATGGTAAACACGACCCTTTGCATGGCCATGTTCACATCCCGGTTAAAGACAGCCTGACGTACCTGAACAGCATTCCTGATCCAAAAAACCTGGATGGAAAGCAAACCAATGCTTGAAAGCGAAACCAAAATAATGATGATGACTGTCAGACGTTTATTCATAAGGCAAAATTAAACCTTCATTTGATTGAAACAGAACCTTTAACAAATATTAACAACATTTTTTTATTTTTTTGCTTGACAATAAGAGAATTCGTTGTATATTTGCATCGAACAATAGCAAGGGTAAATTTTCATAATTTTTTTGCTTTGTTTAAAGGGTTTTCATAATTGTTGGTTTTTGAGGGGTAAGCGTCCTGCTTACCTCTCTTTTTTTGTCTTATCTTAGCCATCTCTTTTTAATGCTATGATAAAACCGGAAACAATACAAAAGATTCTTGACACGGCCCGCATAGAGGAGGTAGTGGGCGATTTTGTGACCCTTAAAAAAAGAGGTGTTAACTATATCGGCCTTTGCCCTTTTCATAACGAAAAAACCCCTTCGTTTACCGTTTCGCCATCCAAAGGCATCTTCAAATGTTTCGGTTGCGGCAAAGCCGGCAATGTCGTTAAATTTGTGATGGAACACGAGCATTATTCTTACCCCGAAGCGCTCAAATACATCGCCGGGAAATATGGCATTGAGGTGGAAGAAACCCAACTGACCACCGAAGAAAAGCAACAAATGGATGAGCGCGATGGCATGTTTGCGGTAAACACCTTTATTTCCGGGTATTTTCAGGACCAGCTTTTCAACAGCGAAGAGGGAAAAGCCATTGGGCTGACCTACTTTAAAGAACGGGGCTTTTTAGAATCTACCATAAAAAAGTTTCAGCTCGGTTATGCTCCCGACGAATGGGAAGCTTATTCCAAACATGCTTTGGCCAATGGTTACAAAAAAGATGTCCTGGTAAAAACAGGATTGTCCATTGACAAAGGCGACCGGCTCATGGACCGTTTCCGCGGACGGGTGATGTTTCCCATTCATAACCTGACAGGAAAAGTCATTGGCTTCGGCGGACGTATTCTCTCTTCCGAAAAATCCAAAGCCAAATATGTCAACTCGCCCGAATCGGATATCTACAATAAAAGCAAAAGCCTTTACGGAATTTTCTTTGCCCGTAATGCTATCCTCAAGCAAAACAATTGCTATCTCGTGGAAGGCTATACCGATGTCATTTCATTGCACCAGGCCGGAATAGAAAATGTGGTGGCCTCTTCAGGGACTTCGCTTACTGTGGACCAAATTAAACTGATCAAACGTTTTACCCCCAACATTACGATTTTGTACGATGGTGATACTGCCGGCATTAAAGCCTCTTTCCGCGGAATTGACCTGATCCTGTTTCAGGGGATGAACGTAAAAATTGTTCTTTTCCCCGAAGGAGAAGACCCCGATTCGTATGCCCGCAACCATACCAGCACAGAGCTGGAAGATTTTGTTAAAAAAGAAGCCGTTGACTTCATCACTTTTAAAACCAACCTGCTTCTCGATGAAACGCTGGGAGACCCCACGGCCAGAGTATCCCTGATCAAGGAAATTGTGCAGACAATTGCACACATTCCGGATGCCATTAACCGAACTGTCTATATTCAGGAATGCAGCACCCTGATGGATATCCCGGAGCAAACACTTATGAATGAGTTGAATAAGCTGCTCAGAGAAAGGTATAGAAAAAAACTGTACCGGCAACCTGCAGAAGAAGTTGTTCCCGGGGAAGATATAAAACAACAGCTTTCGAAGCAGATGAAGATCGATCCGTTGGACATCAGCGAACATGAAAGGCAGGTGATACGGCTGCTGTTGCTTTACGGCCGGGAAAAAGTAAAAATCCGTAATATAATTGAGGACGAGCTGGGCAACGAAGTGGAAGAAGAACATGAGGAACCGGTGGCACAATTTATTTTACGAAACCTTGATGATGATGGCATTCGTTTTGAAAAAGACATTTACAACCGTTTTATTGATGAAATAAAAAACTTTATGGAAGGCGGGGCCATTCCCGATGAACACTTTTTTGTCAATCATCCCGACGAAAAGCTGGCTTCCGAGGCAATAACAATCATGGCCACGCCCTACGAGCTGAGTGATAACTGGAAAAAAAATAAAATTTATGTAAAACAGGAAGATGATGACTTGCTAAAAACTGTTATTACTACCCTGAACCCGTTACGTACCAAACTTATCAGCCGGCATTTGAAAGAGATAACCGAAAAAATGAAAACCACTTCCAATGAAGCAGAGATATTTGTTTTACAACAGCAGTATTATGAGCTGAAAAAGGTTGCCAACGAAATAGACAACGAACTCAACCGCCCTTTTGATTACTAAAGTTCCCGAATACTTATCCGGGATTTCAGAGAAAATTGGGGCTACCCCTCCTCAAATATCTTTACTTTTCTGCCATTTAAAGGCATAACAGGTCTGTAATTATTATGTAAAATTTCAGAGAATTTTTCAATCTGTTCTCTTGACGCTTCAACCGGATTTTTCAGGATATACCAACTAACAAATTCTGTACATGGAGGTGTTGTTAACGAACCACTATAA
>JALUYM010000088.1 GCA_027018745.1 Bacteroidales bacterium
CCCGTGTGGTATCGATGGGATTGGAATATACCCTGAACGTGTCTTGCTTAAAATGCATTGACAACGAATTATTGGGCATTAGATTAGCCCCGACCTTCGAAGGATATTTCGAACAGGATAAGTTAAAAAAAGTTAAAACTGCAAAAAGCAGCATAAAATTTATGAAAAACAGGGTTCTTTTCTTCCCGATAAGGACTTTAGTCCTCTCCAATAATCTGGTCATAAAACTGATTGTACGCATCAAAATAATCTTCATTGCCCTGGTATTCAAGGATTGGTTTTCCGCTGGCCTGAACATAATCAAGCAGTTCGGGATGTATTTTTTCTTCGCCCATGATAAATGCATCTGCATAGTCAACGGCGCCTTTCATGACAGAAACGTAATTTGCTTTGTCGTAGTATTTGAGGGCTTCGTCGGAAATACCGCCGGCTTTCACTTTTTCTTTAAAAGAATCGGCAAAAGTTTCCTCAAAACCATCATTATACAGTGAAACAACGATTTTACTTTCATTGAACAACGGGTTGTCTTTGTAAAGGGTCCTGACAAACATGGGCAACAAAGCAGAGAACCACCCGTGTGCATGAATAATGTCTGGTGCCCATCCCAGTTTTCTCACCGTATCGAGTACTCCCCTGGAAAAGAAAATCGTTCGTTCATCGTTGTCGTCAAAGAATTTCCCTTTGGCGTCCCTGAAAATGAATTTTCTGTGAAAGAAATCCTCATTCTCAATAAAATAGACCTGCATACGTGCCTGCTGTATGGAAGCTACTTTAATGATGAGAGGGTGGTCAATGTCTTCGATAATCAGGTTCATGCCCGAAAGGCGGATGACCTCATGCAACTGGTTTCGCCTTTCGTTGACAAGACCAAAGCGGGGCATGAATACCCGGATTTCTTTTCCTGATTCCTGAATCTTTTGAGGGAGGTAACGTCCTATTTTACTCATGTGTGATTCAGGTAAATAGGGCATAATCTCTTGAAACACATAGAGTACTCTTTTCTTGCGCATAGAATTGGTTATTTAGAGATTTAAGCAGTGCAAAGATAAGGAAAAAATGGTTGCCATTGGGATGTGCACGAAAAAGGGCGATGCCCTGGCCGGTAAACATTGAAAAGCCTTGGCGGTACACAACGGGAAACCCGGCCCCGGGAAGTTTTTCCGGAAACCGGTTTAACTATCCCCCTGTACCGGCTAACCCCTTACGAAAAGTGCTTTAATGATGTCGGAGGCGATTTTCGGGTTTTCTTTCAGTCTCCGGGTAGAATAAGGAAACCAGTCTTCACCAAAAGGCACATACACACGCAACCGGTGCCCTTTTTCAATAATGCTTTTTCTCAAGCCCGGGGTTACCCCGTAAAGCATTTGGAACTCGTACCTGTCCCGGGGTACTTTGTATTTTTCCAACAACCGGTATGCCCCTTCAACCAAAGGTATGTCGTGTGTGGCAATGCCGGCATAAAAACCGTTTTGTAAAATATATTCCAGGTCCTCAAGGTAGTGCCGGTTGATCTCTTCATATTTTTTGTAAGCAATTTTTTCAGGTTCCACGTAAATTCCTTTGCAAAGCCTGAAATTCAACGGATTTTCTTTGGTGTGCAACGGCGTCAGGTTTTTCAGGTCATCCATGGTCCGGCGCATATAGGCCTGCAGTACCAACCCCACACTTTCAGGAAATTCTTCCTTCAGTCTCCTGAACAATTTGATTTCCCTGTCCACACACGAAGAATCTTCCATGTCGATACGGACGAAATTGCCGTAATCCGCAGCTTTTTGTACAATTTGACGAATGTTACGGTAACAGGCTTCTTCATCCAGCAACAGGCCGAACATACTGGGCTTTAAAGAATAGTTGCCATCGATTTGGTTTTTCTGTACGGTGTCGATAATACCAAGGTACCGGTCGCGGTTTTTTTCAGCTTCTTCCAGTTTGGTGATAAACTCTCCCAGAAGGTCAATGGTAACCATGTATCCTTCGTCGTTCAATTGCCTGGAAACCCTCACCGCATCATCCATCGATTTCCCGGCAATATATCGTTTTGAAAATATCCATATCATGTTTTTCGGCATGTGGGGCAAAATGGAGGCGATTATTTTATTGAACCACATCATAGCTGTATTGTTTTATTTTGATTATTACCGTGCAAAATTAATTTTAATTCTTACGCCCCTTTGTGCAGGGATGCTAATTTATAATTTTTAAAAACAAGTATTAATTTGTTGGTTTTTAGTTTATTACAAATAAAAAGAAAGCTCCGGGAAAAATTGGGGCCCAAAGCCCCAAAGGATATTTTCTTTAATTTAATCACCTGATTTGTCATATTTGCGGGTTGAAACTACACTTCCCCCCTTTTGGGGGGCCAACGGCTTACGGCAGGCGAATTTGTTATAAATTTGCGGCTTCAAAAGTTGTTTATGAAACCATCAGATACGATATTGCGCAAACCGGATTGGCTCAAGATAAAGGTCCCTTCCGGAAAAGAATATATTTCGGTAAAAGAAATTGTTTCGCAACACAAATTGCATACCATTTGTACCAGCGGGCATTGCCCCAACATGCACGAATGCTGGGGACGTGGAACAGCTACACTAATGATCCTCGGCGATATCTGTACCCGCTCCTGTAAATTTTGTAATGTGAAAACCGGCAGGCCGCTGCCTGCCGATGAGCAGGAGCCGCAACGGGTGGCCGAATCGGTAAAACTGATGAAGCTGAAGCATGTGGTGCTCACTTCTGTTGACCGCGACGACCTGAAAGATGGCGGCGCTGCCATCTGGGCGCTAACTATCCGTAAAATCAAAGAACAGAGCCCGGATACAACCATAGAAACACTCATTCCGGATTTTGACGGCCGCGAAGAACTAATACAACAAGTCATAGATGCAGGCCCCGAGGTGGTTTCGCATAACCTGGAAACAGTGCGCCGCATTACCCCCTGGACGCGTAGCCGGGCCAGGTATGACCGCAGCCTGGACGTACTCCGGTTCGTAGCCGGTACGGGTGTGGTGGCCAAATCGGGTATTATGGTCGGGCTGGGCGAAAAACCCCATGAGGTGTTCGAGCTTATGGATGACCTTTTGCAGGCAGGCGTTTCAATACTGACCATCGGACAATACCTGCAACCCACAAAGAAACACCTGCCGGTAACGGAATACGTAACACCCGAACAATTTAAAACTTACGAACGGGCAGGACTGGAAAAAGGGTTCCGTTTTGTGGAAAGCAGTCCACTGGTACGTTCTTCCTATCATGCCGAAAAACATGTTCCCGTTTTAAAAAAACCCTGATATGGAAAAAAACAATACCATTACGTTGATCGATTTGGGTTTGATGGATTATGCCGAAGCTTGGGAATATCAAAAACAGCTTTTTGACAAAACCCTTGAAGCCAAAAACAAAGGCGAAAAAACGGCCAACTTTTTGTTGTTCTGCGAGCACCCCCATGTATACACCCTTGGGAAAAGCGGCAAAAGGGAAAACCTGTTGGTCAGCGACCAATGGCTTGAGGAGCACG
>JALUYM010000089.1 GCA_027018745.1 Bacteroidales bacterium
GGGGCGCTCCCACCAGCCGCGAGACGGAGTGGCGTTCCTGATATTCCGACATGTCGATACGTACCATGGCGTTTTCGTTGTCGAACAGGAACTCGGCCAGCGCTTTGGCCAGCTCGGTTTTACCCACGCCGGTGGTACCGAGGAAAATAAACGAGCCAATGGGTCGTTTTTCATCCTGCAATCCGGCACGGCTGCGGCGAATGGCATCGGCAATGGCCTGAATGGCATCATCCTGGCCCACCACGCGTTTGTGCAGCTCATCTTCGAGGTGCAACAGCTTTTCGCGTTCGCTTTGCAACATCCGGCTCACCGGAATGCCGGTCCATTTGGAAACCACTTCGGCCACTTCCTCGGCGGTAACTTCTTCGTTGATCATGGGCTTGTCGCCCTGCACTTCTTTCAGTTTCTTTTTCAGTTCTTCCACCTCGGCTTCCGCTTTCTGGATTTTGCCGTAACGCAATTCGGCCACCTTGCCGAAATCGCCATCGCGTTCGGCCTGTTTGGCCTGTTGTTTATAATCTTCGATGGTTTTTTTCAGTTGCTGGATTTTTTCCACCACCTCTTTTTCGGCCCGCCATTTGGCCTGCAGGTCGTTGCGTTTTTCGTTCAGGTTGGCCAGCTCTTCGTTAATCCGGTTCAGTTTTACCTTGTCTCTTTCGCGTTTAATGGCCTCCCTTTCGATTTCAAGCTGACGGATACGGCGTTCCACCGTTTCCAGTTCTTCCGGCAACGAGTTGATTTCCAACCGCAACTTGGCCGCCGACTCATCAATCAGATCAATGGCCTTGTCGGGCAAAAAACGGTCGGTGATGTAGCGTTGCGACAGTTCCACCGCCGCCACAATGGCTTCATCGAGGATACGCACTTTATGGTGTGTTTCGTAACGCTCTTTCAGGCCGCGCAAAATGGAAATGGCCGATTCGGTATCCGGTTCATCCACCATCACCAGTTGGAAGCGGCGTTCGAGTGCTTTGTCTTTTTCAAAATACTTCTGGTATTCTTTCAGCGTGGTGGCGCCAATGGCACGCAGCTCGCCACGGGCCAGAGCCGGTTTCAGGATGTTGGCTGCATCCATGGCCCCTTCCGATTTTCCGGCACCCACCAAGGTATGTATCTCATCGATAAAGAGAAGAATTTCCCCATCGGCATCCACCACTTCTTTTACCACTGCTTTCAGACGTTCTTCAAATTCGCCTTTGTATTTGGCACCGGCTACCAGCGAGCCCATATCCAGTGAAAAAAGCCTTTTTGTTTTTAAATTATCAGGTACATCACCGTTCACAATACGATGGGCAATACCTTCGGCAATGGCGGTTTTGCCTACGCCCGGTTCCCCGATAAGGATAGGGTTGTTTTTAGTGCGTCTTGAAAGTATCTGCAGTACGCGCCTGATTTCATCGTCCCGCCCGATAACAGGGTCCAGTTTGCCACTGGCGGCCATTTCATTCAGGTTACGGGCATATCGGTTCAATGCATTATACTGGTCTTCGGCACTTTGGCTGTTGACAGTGGAGCCTTTTCGCAAATCCTTAATAGCAGCAATCAGCGCTTTTTTGGTAATCCCGTTGTCTTTTAAAAGATCGGATGCCGTACTTTTCACTTCGAGAATTGCCAGCAAAAGGTGTTCTACCGAAACAAACTCGTCTTTGAATTCAGCGAGATAGATCGAAGCTTTTTGCAATACCTGATTAGCATCATTCGATAAATAGGGTTGTCCGCCCGACACTTTGGGCAATGACTCGATAATGCGGTCCACAGCTTGTGAAAAGACCGGATAATCCACATTGAGTTTTTTCAGCAGAAAAGGCGTGGCGTTTTCATCGACCATCAGAATACCTTTTAACAGGTGAATGCTTTCGATGGCCTGCTGGCTGTGCTGCATGGCCAGCTCTTGGGCTTTCTGCAACGCCTCCTGCGATTTTATGGTGAATTGATTTAAGTTCATGTTTTTATTCCTCCTTTTTAAATGTTTTTGCCCAATATAAACAAATTTACAGCCACATATCAAAAAGATATAACTTTCAGACTTTCTGTCAGTTACAATTAAATTTTACTGTCAGAATGGCCGTTAACGATTGGGTGGTCTGAAATATTTTCCGATATTTACCGTTAAGCTATAAACAGTAATTCTATGAATCAATCGAAGAAAACCCTGGTAGTCGGCGCCAGTGAAAAGCCCTACCGCTATGCCAACAAAGCCATTCGGCGACTTGTACTTTTTGGTCACGAAGTTGTTCCTTTAGCACCCAGGCCGGGGCAGGTAGAAGGGATTTCCTTTGTAACGGGCACCCCACGCTTGAAAGGCATTCATACCATTACCCTTTATGTCGGTCCTGACCGCCAATCCGGTTTATACGATTACCTTCTCTCGTTAAATCCCAAGCGTATTATTTTCAATCCCGGCACAGAAAATATTGCTTTTATAAAAAAAGCGAGAAAACAGGGAATTGAAACCATTGAAAACTGTACCCTGGTTATGTTGGAAACAGGAACTTTTTAAATTAATCTCTGTAAAATTTATGATTTTTTAATGAATTTTCTGCACTGAAACAATCGAGATTTCGTTAATTTCTTGTATTTTAGCCTCTGACAAATGAATGCTTATCTCTTTATAATTTCGATGGAAAAATACAGTATGCAATATCCTAAAAAAGTTGTTATCGGTGACATTACAGTCCGGGATGGTTTTCAGCATGAAGAAAAATTTATTCCCACCCAGGCCAAAGTGTGGGTACTTGAAAAAATGATCCTTTGCGGCGTAAAACATTTGGAAGTAACGAATTTTGGCAATCCGAAAGGGATGCCGCAGTTTAAAGACGCGGATGAACTGTTTAAACAGATAAGAACCAGCAAAAAAGTAAAAGACCATTTGGATGATGTTGTGTTAACAGCTGTTACTATTCGCGAACGGGCCATTGAACGGGCCATTGAAGCAAAAAAAGCCGGTTACGGGCCCGACAGGATCCTGCTCATGGTCTCCACCAGCGAATCGCACCAGTTAAAAAACTCAGGTCTCACCCTGCGTGAGTACTGGAAAATGGCGGAGGAATGGATTCCCAAAGCCAAAGATGCGGGGATAAAGATTAACGGAACCGTCAGTACCATATGGGGTTGTCCCATTGAAGGCCCTACACGCCTTGAAGATGCCATCACTTTTACCAAGCGATGGTTTGACATTGGTGCCAATGATGTAGAACATGCCGACCACGATGGTTCTGCTTCACCAGACAGGGTTTATCGCTATTTTTCCATGTTGCTCGACAACGTGGATAATCCGCAAAAGCAAATTGCCCATTTTCATACCACCCGTGGCTGGGGCATGGCAAATGTACTGGCAGCTTTGCAGGCAGGGATAACTAACTTTGAATCTACTTTAGGCGGTATTGGCGGACAGCCGGCCAACTTTGTGGATGGAGTTCCGGTAGCCGGTACCGGCGATTACTATTACAACGATCCCAACGATGTGGGGCTTGTCAGCACCGAGGATATGGTGGTAATGATG
>JALUYM010000090.1 GCA_027018745.1 Bacteroidales bacterium
ACTGGCTCAACGACCGGGAGAACCCGGAGGTAATTGCTTATCTGAAAGAGGAAAACGAATATACGGAAACTGTTTTCAATTTTCCCACAAAGTCGCTACAGAAGACACTTTTTGATGAGATGGTTGGCCGCATACCGCAAAAAGACAGTTCTGTTCCTTACACCGTGAATGGTTACACCTATTACACCCGCTTCGAAGAGGGAAAAGAGTATCCGGTTTATTGTCGTAAAAAAGCGGGAGGAAACATGCCTGAACAAATTATGCTCGACAGTAATCAAATGGCCAAAGGACATGCTTTTTTCGACCTCAACAATTGGGAAGTCAGCCCGGATAACCGGATTATCGCCTACAGCCTCGATACTGTAAGCCGCCGTCAGTACACCATATACTTCAAAAATCTGGAAACCGGTGAAACACTCACGGATAAAATTATAAATACTTCGGGAGATATCGCATGGGGAAACGACAGCCAAACTGTTTTTTACACCAAAAAAAACAAAGCGCTGCGTCCATATCAAGTGTTTCGGCATCTGCTGGGGAATCCGATGGAAAATGACGAACTCGTTTTTCATGAAAAAAATACCTCTTTTGATGCCAGTGTGTACAAAAGCAAATCGGAAAAATTTGTGATAATAGCCTCTGAATCAACTTTATCAACAGAATGCAGGTGGCTTGATGCAGATTATCCCAATGGAAAATTCAGGGTTTTTGCCCCCCGTATGAAAAACGTGGAATACGAGATCGGACATCAGGGCAACCGGTTCCTTATCCGTACCAATTACAAGGCCAAAAATTTCAGGCTTATGGAAACACCTTTAGAAAAAACGGGACTGGAAAACTGGAAAGAAATTATTCCCGAAAGGAAGGATGTGCTGTTGGAAGAAGTGGAAGTTTTTCATGATTTTTTCGTGGTTTCGGAACGAAAGAACGGGTTGTTGCGTTTCCGGGTATTCAACACCACTAACGGCACCAATCATTATTTGCAATTTGATGAGCCGGATTATTATATTTATTTCGATGACAATTATGCATACAAAACCAATCTGCTACGCTATGCCTATACTTCCCTGAAGACCCCAAATACCATTTTCGATTATAACATGCAAACCGGCAAACAACAATTGAAAAAACAACAGGAAGTTGTCGGCGGCTATCATAAGGAAGAATATGTTACTGAAAGAATTTATGCAAAAGCCCGGGATGGGATAAAAATTCCGATCAGCATCGTTTTCAAAAAAAGTTTTCAAAAAAACGGGGAACAGCCATTGCTTCTGTACGGATACGGCTCGTATGGCATTAGCATGGAGTCTGTTTTCCGTTCCTCGCGACTGAGTTTGCTCGAACGCGGCTTTGCTTTCGCCATAGCCCATATTCGTGGAGGTGAAGAGTTGGGCCGTTGGTGGTATGAAGAGGGGAAACTGCTCAAGAAGAAAAATACCTTTTTTGATTTTATTGATTGTGCCAAACATCTGATAGCCGAAAAGTTTACCTCCCCCGAAAAACTCTTTGCCATGGGTGGAAGTGCCGGCGGATTGCTTATGGGGGCTGTGGTGAACCTTGCACCGGATTTGTTCAAAGGAATAGTGGCGGACGTCCCTTTTGTGGATGTGGTTACTACCATGCTTGACGAAGGGATTCCGCTTACTACAGAAGAATATGACGAGTGGGGAAACCCCAACGACAAAAAGTATTACAACTACATGCTTTCCTACTCCCCTTACGACAACGTAAAGGCACAGGCTTATCCTGCCATGCTGGTTACTACCGGACTGCACGACAGCCAGGTACAATACTGGGAACCGGCCAAATGGGTAGCCAAACTGCGAGAAATGAAAACAGACAACAATCTGTTGCTGCTTTGGACCAACATGGATTACGGACACGGCGGCGCTTCAGGACGCTTTGAACCATACAAGGAAACTGCTATGGATTATGCCTTTATGCTTTATTTGCTCCAAGCGGAGGCTTGATGAAATATCTGATCCAAGCGGATGCTTGAACCAGTTTTTTTCAAATAATATTTTTTAAACAAATAATAGTTCAAGCGTCCGCTTGGACTACCGCTACAGTTATTCAATCAACACAACTTCAATCAACCCTTGTTCGCCTGCATAATCACGTGCACTGCTGTAAACATAATCTTCCGGTTCATCAACAAAGCCGGCCTTTACCGGGTTGTTGTGGATGTAGTCGAGTTTCTGTTCCAGCAGATAATTGGAACCCAGCAAAACCGGATGATTATGCTGTTGCCAAAGCTGGAAACCTTTGTTGTTCTTATTTTTATTCCCGGCAGCTTTCATCAAACGAAGCATCCATCTTTTACGGCTTTCCTGAGGATTTTCCGTTATCAGTTTTTTAATTGTCGTGGAAGTGTAGCTTTTCATATCCCGCATAATTTTGCTAAGCTCATCCTTTTCACTTGAAATGATCATGTGGACGTGATTCGTCATAATGCACCAGGCGTGGATCCGAAGCCCTTTGTTTTTGATACAATAATTCCAACTGTCCAATAAAACATTGCGATAAATATCGCGTGTAAATACATCTATCCAGTCAACCACCGTATAGGTAACAAAGTACAAATCCGACTTATCATAAAACTTGTATTTCCGGCTCATAGGAAAAGGGATTTGGCATTCAAATTTATTAAAAATATGGAAGAATAGGTCGTCCAAGCGGACGCTTGATAGAAATAGGTCTGGTCCAAGCGGACGCTTGATAGAAATAGGTCTGGTCCAAGCGGACGCTTGATAGAAATAGGTCTGGTCCAAGCGGACGCTTGATAGAAATAGGTCTGGTCCAAGCGGACGCTTGAACCAGGTAGGTAGGTAGGTTTTGTTTATTTTTTCTTTTTGGGAAGCTTACCTGCCACAAGTGCATAGGAATCATCAATCCACGACCGGATCAGTGCGTCATCAACGGTCAAATCAAGGAGAACCGTATTCCAGTGTCTTTTGTTCATGTGGTAGCCTGGCAGGACAGACGGATAATGTTCTCGCAGGTCAATGGCTTTTTCAGGGTCACATTTCAGGCTGATGGAGGGTTTGTCCTTCAGGTTTAACAGGGCAAACATTTTGCCTTTTACTTTAAAAACGAGTGTGGTACCATCAAAAGGAAAACTTTCTGTCGCATCAGGTTTGCCCAGACAATACAGCCGTATCTTTTCAATGTCCATAAGGCGTGAAGTGATTAACAATTGCAAACATAATCAAAACTTGTTGAACAAAAAACTTGACTTTTTTTCAAATTCCATTACTTTTGCATGGTGAGGTAAGAAAGCACACCATCATAAATTGCTTTACTTATCTCTTTTTTTTCGTTAATACTCAAGGAATTAAAAGATTATTATGGGACTTAAAGAAAAATCGATTGATTTGCGAAAGCGCATGAGGAATGCCCTGAAAGGCGGTGGTGATAAAGCCATACAAAAACAAAAAGCCATTGGCAAACTAACTGCCCGCGAAAGAATCCAGACACTGCTTGACCCGGGGACATTTCACGAATACGATTTGTTTGTGGAACATGCCGCAAAAGACTTTGATATGGACAAGAAATACCTTCCGGGAGACGGTGTCATTACCGGCACAGGGACTATTTCAGGACATCCTGTTTGCATTTATGCACAGGATTTTACCGTAGCGGGGGGGTCGTTGGGCTGGATGCATGCCAAAAAAATTACCAAGATCATGGACCATGCGCTAAAACTAAGGGTCCCATTGATTGGTATCAACGATTCAGGTGGCGCCCGTATTCAAGAGGGGGTAAACTCACTGGCGGGTTATGGTGAAATCTTTTACCGTAACACATTGGCCTCCGGCGTTATCCCACAGATATCAGTGATCCTTGGGCCTTGTGCGGGCGGTGCAGTTTATTCTCCGGCACTGACAGACTTTGTTTTTGTTGTGGAAAATATTTCCAAAATGTTCATTACCGGCCCCGAGGTAATTAAAACCGTTTTAGGCGAAGAAATCAGCATGGAAGCGCTGGGTGGTGCCAAGGTACATTGCGAAACTACGGGTAACGCCCATTTCTTTGCAAAAAGCGAAGAAGAATGTTTTAACCAGATAAAAACACTGGTGAGTTATATTCCCTGGAACAACAAACGCAAAGCAGCCAAATATCCGAAAAAAAAACCCAAAACCAAAAAATACAACATCGAAAACATCATTCCTTCCGACCCGCGTGAACCTTACGATGTCCGTGATGTCATTCGATCTCTCACCGACGATTCTGACTTTTTGGAAGTGCAGGAATTATTTGCCCGCAATATGGTGATCGGCTTTGGCCGCATGGAAGGGGAAACTGTGGGATTTGTTGCCAACCAGCCCATGGTACTGGCCGGCGTGTTGGATGTCGACTCCTCTGACAAAGCAGCCCGTTTCATACGTTATTGCGATGCTTTTAATATCCCGTTGGTCACCCTTGTAGACCTTCCCGGTTATTTGCCGGGTGTAGACCAGGAACATGCCGGTGTTATCCGTCATGGTGCCAAGATTCTGTATGCATACTCTGAAGCAACTGTGCCAAAGATAACATTGATTATGCGAAAAGCTTACGGTGGTGGTTACATAGCCATGTGTTCGCACCACCTCCGTGCCGATTTTGTCTTTGCCTGGCCTACTGCTGAAATTGCTGTTATGGGCCCCGAGGGGGCAGCCAATATCATTTTCCGTAAAGAAATATTGGCAGCTGAAGACCCGGATGCCCTCAGGAAACAAAAGGTGGAAGAATACAAGGAAAAATTTGCCAACCCTTATGTAGCAGCCGCTTACGGCTATATTGATGCGGTGATAGAACCTGCCGAAACCAGAAAAATGATGATCAGGGCTTTGGGCATTTCACAGGAAAAAGAAGTTTATTTACCCAATAAAAAACACGGTGTCCCGCCATTTTAATATTATAAAGTCATGTCAGAAGATCAAAATAACAAACTGGAGAACTTTACCATTGGTGGGATGTATTACAAAACCACCTTCACAAAAAAATTTAAAGAGCGACAACAATATGAAGAACCGGATATTAACCATATAAAAGCTTTTATTCCGGGAACAATTGTGGACATAAAAGTAAAAAGGGGACACAAGGTAACCGAAGGAGAACCTCTTTTGTTACTGGAAGCCATGAAAATGCGAAACATCATTGCCGCTCCCAAAGAAGGACGGATCAAAAAAGTCTGGGTGAAAAAGGGGGATGTTGTATCAAAAAACCAGCTACTGATCGAAATGGATTAAATCCGGAAAAGCCCGTTGGTTTTGTCGATGTACTGTAAAATCTCTTCCTTACCAAGTCCTGTATTGGATGAAGTAACAATAACAGGTGGAAGGGATTCCCATGTTTGAAGCATGGCCTTTTGATAATCAGAAAGATTCTTCTCGCTTTTTACTTTACCCAGCTTATCAGCTTTGGTAAACGTAATAACAAACGGAATTTGTGACATGGCGAGCCATTCCATAAATTCAATATCAATCTTTTGTGGTTCATGCCGTAGATCAACCAAAACAAACAACGACATCAGGTTTGAACGTGTCAGGATGTAATGGCGTACCATGCGTTCCCATTTTTTTCGATCGTTTTTGGAACGCCGGGCAAAGCCATATCCGGGCAAATCTACAAGATACCACGACTTATTAATAAGAAAATGGTTCATGGTAATGGTCTTTCCGGGGCTCCCTGACACTTTGGCCAGTTTTCGCTTCCCGGTAATCATATTCACAAGCATTGATTTTCCCACATTGGACCGTCCGATAAAGGCATATTCCGGCAACAAAGGTTTCGGACACTGGCTTTCTGCCACCGAGCTGGTAATAAATTCTGCTTCTTTTATTTCCATGATTTTTTCTGCGACTATTCCGGAATAGTCAAATGTCTGTTTTTCTTAGCTCCGTAAATATCATCAAACGTGACTAGAATGCCTGTTTCTTCCACATTTCCAAAATGGTCATTCAGGGCCGTTCCAAAAGTTTTCATGGTAGAGGAAAGGCTCATATAGGCATTGAACAATGGCGGAATATTTTCTCCCAGTTTCCTGACTTTTTGCACCAGAATCCGATAATTTTCATCATAATTGGCCCCGGTGAAAATGCTTTCGAGAATTTTCTTGTCAGTTTTAATGGGCAAAGGTTTTCTGGGCATGACCAACGCTTCCGGATCGGGAAAATAAAGCCCCATGAAATACAAAATCAGGTCCCGTGCGAGGGAATCAAAATGGGGGTACATGGTTATTTTTCCGAAAAGATATTTGGCATCCGCATATTTTAATACAACAGCGCCCAGGCCATCCCACAGGTTGTCTAAGGAAAACAAGCCTCTTCGCAGGTTATAGGTGGGCTGATAATCGGGCTGCACAAAAGAGCGTCCCAATTCAATGGTATTGGGAAGGTATTTTTTAATAAAGGTCTGGCTGTATTTGAAAAGGCGGGAAGTGGGGGTAAAAACTTCTCCGTCTTTAATCTTCATTTCTTTACAATGTTTATAACGGTATCCGCCGACAATGGCCTGTTCTTTAGGATCCCATACAATCAGTTGACGGAAGGCCCCTTCACCGCGGTCATATTCATCAATATCCACACTTTTTCCGGTACCGCCTTTGGCATCGCGAAAAGTAACTTCACGAAGCCGGCCAATTTCCATCATGAGGTGCGGGGCCTCTTCGGCAGTAAAATCATAAATTTCATTGCCGCCGCTGTTGGTCTTCCGCAGAAAAGTTTTTTCATTTAATTCAGAAAGTAAAAGCTCTTTGCTTACCGGTGAAATAATCGTTTCCATTTTTTATCATTTGCTGGGACAAAGATACAATCAATCTCCCGTAAATGAGAGATGCGGGTCATCTTTTAGTAAATAAATGAAATCACGCATGCGGGCAGCCCACTCATAGGCAGTATGCCGGGAATCAAAAACCTTGTACGATACCGGCTTCCCAAAAGTAATGGACAGGGTTTTGTTCTTCTGTTTATGAAATTCATCGACAAGGTAAAGCATTTCAATATTTGTTTTTATGTGCAGTAGTTTCCGAAGATTTGCCAGACGATAAAAAAAGTTAGTGTTCCGGCCACTGATGTATGTGGGAATAACATCGCGTTTAAACCGTCTGGCTTTGGTAACAAAAGTCGGGTGCCATTGAAGGTCTTTGATAATACCTCTTTTTTTTCTCGAGACCAGGCCGGCAGGGAAATAACAAATAACTTTATCAGAAGCAAATGTATCGTTGATAATCCGTATGTTTTCAGTATTTGAGCCGTGTTTGTTAATTGGTATAAAAAGCGGTTCCAGGTTTTTCACATTCATTAGGATATCATTCACGGGAAAAACGAGGTCGTTTCTTTTCTTCGACACAGTCAGCATGAGTGCCAATCCGTCCAACCCGCCCAAAGGATGATTGGAAGCGATGATGACCTTGCCTGTTTTTGGAATATTTTCCAGGCCGGTAACATGAACGCTGGTATTCATAAATTTTAAAGCTGCATCAATAAACGGGATTCCCTCCAAATGGCCGTATAAGTGTAAAAATTCATTGAGTTCATCCTCATGAACGATACGGCGCAGGTAATTAATAATAAACCAAGGCAGGCGTTTGCGTAAAGAAGGGCTCTTACGCTCAATTACCTTTGCAACATCAATCATTTCAGGTTGAACAACCGCTGTTTTTTCCTCCATGATTTCTCATTTTAAGACAAAAATAGGGATAATTCTAAATTTTAAGAATAAGGGGGCAAAAAACAAAAAAAGGCCGTTAAAAAACGGCCTTTTTAAACTTACTTACGAGAAAGAAATTAATAGTTCTCCCAATACAATTTTGTACTCATTTTATCACCACCAATAGCATTAGCAGCCTTGGTATAATTGGCATTATTCAGTGTCTGCTCTCCACTGGGGTAAGGATACCTGAAGGGGAAAGTAACAACACCTGTTGCCGGTGTAGGCGGTTCATTCATTTTGGGGAAACGCAACCTGCGCCATTCGGTCCATCCTAAATATCCGCGAAGGTAGAAAGATATCCATGCCTGTGTACCTATTAACTCTTTCCAATTGGCCTGATCATAGGTAACGGTAGGTTGGGCCAGATAAGCAGCGGCCTGTGCCGGGGTGCCGCCCCAGAATAAAATAGAAGCAGTAACGGCATTATTATAATAGGTAGCAGCATCTCCTGCAATAATTCCGCGTGCAGCAGCTTCAGCCAGATAGAACTGTATTTCTGAATAAGTCATCAAAGGATGAGGGAATGTGGGCGTATGACTAATGGCAGTATTAATATGAGAGTAATTCGGATAAGCAGAACTGTGTCCATAGTTACCACCTAAATAAAAGGATGGACTCAGGCTTTTATCAGCCTGTTGAAACACAATTCCCTTTTCCCCGTTTGCAAATGTTTCCGGTGTCAACAGGGTGTCTGTTCCTGTATTATAAAACACCAAAAGGGGAACATCTGTAAAGACTGTATCTGTCGCATTATTCGGTTTAAAATAAACAGGTATCTTGTGTGAAAAATATAATCCCAAACGTGGATCATATAAAGATGCAAGTTTATTAATGATGGTATTAGCAGCCACATAGTCTAAACGTCCGCTCATAACCAGGTCCACATACAATGGGTTGGTATTCGGAGAAGAACTCAGATACTTAAACATGGCATTATCAGCTGCCGAAGAGATAGCACCCCCCATGGCTCCCTGGATGGTTGATTTAACCAAAGCACTCTCAGAGGTTACATTGGCAATCTGGATAGCCATTTTAACCAATAATCCGTTTCCAAATTCTTTCCACTTGGCAACATCACCATTATAAATAAGGTCGGCTGATCCAAAGCTGCCATTTGTAGCATCCAACGCTGCAACATCAGCAGTAACACGAGAAATCAATTTCTTATGAATCGTCAAAGCGTCATCATAAGCCGGTTGAACGTTGTTGATGTTTAGTGCCTGGGAGTATGGAATATTACCCCACAAGGTTTCCATCTGGTCCCAGGTAAAACATGCAACAATATCAATAATGGCAAGCTTGTTCTTTTGTGCAGCAACATCAGAAGGAAAAGCAGGTTTTTCCATTTTAATCAAGGAATCTGCCCGTTTCAAATTCTCCAAAATAGCACGATAGTAGACTGACCAAGCATTATCAGGAACATTTCTGCTAAAGATATTATAATTGGATTCATCAGTATAAGTGGTTTCAGTCAAATACTGAGACCAGAGATCAAAATTATTTCTGTTAACATTTAAGCTAACGTCTTGGTCGGAAAGGTTCTTCTCTGCATTGGAAAAGAGAGTGCTTCCGGGAACATTGGTAGGATGTTTAACATCCTTGTTCAAATCAGCTAGTTTCTGCTTGGAACAAGAAACGGCTAAAAAGGCCATTAATATAAATAGTATTTTTTTCATCTTGAATAATGTTTAAAATTGAACTTTAAGATTGAAACCGATATTACGTGTCGTCGGCATAACCCCACTCTGGAATGCTTGCATATTACCTGCTCCTAATCCAGCTTCCGGGTCTGCATAGGGAAGATTCTTAAAGATGATCCACAAGTTGGAACCTACCAAGGCCAGAGAGAGAGAACGAATTCCTGTATTTTTCAACATTCTGCTTGGAAAATGGTAAGAAATCCGGGCTTCTCTTAACTTAATGTAAGAAGCATCATAAACAAATGCAGCAAGTGGATTAGTAGCCCAACCCCACAATGCATAATTGTTTGCAGGAACACGAACCTTATTAGGGCTGCCATCAGCCTGAACACCGGGAAGAATAACGCCACCACCATTGGCAATGCTATTTCTCATTGGTTTGCCCAAATCATTTTTCCCGACAGTTTCAGGATATAACCCATCGCCCCGGCCATAACACTGGTCTAAGGAGAAGACACTTCCACCCTTTTGCATATCAATCAAAAAACTGACAGTCCAGTTTTTGAAAGTAAAACGGTTAGTGAGACCTGCATGCCATAAAGGATTGGTATTACCAATCACATTATTTGTGGTACTGGTAATTTCGTAATACCCATCAGGGCCAACAACTCTTTGCCCATTTTTGTAAACATAATCCGTTCCTTCCAAAACACCGTAAGGATGTCCTACACGGGCATCAATCGTAAGGCCTTGCTGGAAAGCACCCATTTGCAAATTGCTAACACCCTCATACAAAGAGAGAACTTTGTTGCGGTTAGCAGACCAATTCAAATTAACATTCCATGTAAAATTCTTTGTCTGAACAGGAATACCATAAACATTAATTTCAATACCTTTATTCTGTACATCACCTGAATTAACATATTTGCGTGAATATCCGGTAGCCCTGGAAACAGCAACAGGCATAATCTGATTAATGGTATGAGTCAAATAGACATCACCATTGAAGCCCAACCGTCTGTGCAAGAAATCCAATTCCAGACCAGCTTCAGTACTCTTGGTCTCTTCGGGTTTCAGGTTCGGGTTATTTTCAGTAGCATTCACAGAATATAAGGTAACAGGTCCAAACGGACTGGGTTTAGCATAAGTATCATAAAGACTTGCGAAAGGAGCATCGTTACCTACCTGAGCATAGTTCAACCGCAATTTGGCAAAAGGCAACCAATCTGCATGTAACAGTTTTGAAAAGATAAAACTACCGGAAACAGAAGGATACCAATAAGAATCATTTGAAATAGGTAACGTTGAAGATTGGTCTCTTCTCAACGTTGCATCCAAATACCACAGGCCGTTGTATCCCAAAGAAACGCTTCCAAAAGCGGAATATACGCCAATGGTGGACTCTCCTTCAAGGGGAGCCAGTGGCGGGTCAACCGAATTTGAAATTGCATTAAGGCCCGGGACAATCATACCCCCATTTGTGGAAGCATAAATGGTATTTCGATGATCCCTGCGAATATTACCCCCGGCCAAAGCGGTCAAATTCAATTTACTGGTCAGGTTTTTGGTGAAATTAAATATTATTTTATAGTTGGTTTCCGTAAAATTGATATTTTCCCTGGAATAACCTGAACCCACATAATGTAACCCGATTCCAAAGGGGACGGCAGTTGTACCTACACCAAGATGTTCTTCCTGAAGCTGGGTATAAGTATCCAATGTAGCCCTGCCCGTAACACTCAAATAACTAGTAATATTCCACTTAACCTGAACATTACCAAACAAATGATCACGTGAGTCATTTTCATAGTTATGGTCACGTTCCCAGTAAAAGTTATTCCAGTAAATTGGTTTATAATTACCATGAACAGGATCACTCATGTTCCACGTAACATTTCTGCCGGTCTTTTCATACATGGCTTTCAATTCCTGAACATCTACGTTCACTTCCCACCACTGACGGAAACTGGTTAAAATGTTACCGAGGTAACCTGTACCGTTACGGCCTCTGGTTTTCTGATGGACAAAATTAACATTAGAGCTAACAATTAAATTTTTTCTCAGGTTATGGGTTGCATTTAAAGTAAAAGTGTTTTTGGTCAGTTTACTGTTTGGCAAAATCCCTTTCTGAGTAAAATTGGTATACGAAAAACGGAAGGACGAATTCTTGGAAGCACCATTTACAGATACTGTATTGGAAGTAGTAACAGCAGTATTAAAGAAAGTAATAGGACCGTTTGCTGCTGCAACCCATGGTTTTGCTTTGTGATAGAAGGGTGATTCAGGCACAAAAGCATCCCACTGGTAAACCATCAGGTTCGGATCAAATTTAGTACCATATGAAGCATCTTCCGTAGTGGGGACATAATATACGTTCTTTCCATTGGTCCACGGAAGAGGTCCGTAATACAAACCAGGATGTGCACTATTACTATAATAAGGACCATAACCTGCACCATATTGGGTTTGATAGGTCGGGAAAGTGCTCCTGTCGATGGTACCAACTGTCACGTTTGAACTAAAGCTGATACCGAGACCGTTTTTCCCGAGATATTTATCACTACGACCTGTTTTTGTAGTGATTATGATCACACCATTGGCGGCACGTGAACCGTACAAAGCGGTTGCGGCAGCCCCTTTCAAAACACTAATCGATTTAATATCATTAGGGTCGATGTCAGATGCGACGGAACCAAAGTCATAACCCACTTCGCCCAATCTTTGGGCACCGCTGTTCCATGTCTGGTTAGAGATAGGCACACCATCCACAATAAACAAAGCCTGATTATTACCTGTCAATGATTTATCACCACGGATAATAATATTCGTAGAGCCGCCTAAGTTACCACTCGTCTTAACCTGGACTCCGGAAACACGTCCAGACAGGGCATCGATCACGTTACCGGATTTTACCTGGTCAACAGCATTTCCTTTGACTTCCTGCACGGCATAACCCAACGACTTCTTTTCCCTTGTAATTCCCAAAGCAGTCACAACAACCTGATTAAGGGCCAAAGAGGAAGACTTCATGGCAACGTTAATGGTATTGGAATTACCAATTGGTATTTCCTGGGTAGCCATTCCCACAAAAGAAAAAACAAGGATTTTACCCTGCTTCAGATTTAAAGTAATGGAATACTTTCCATTATAATCTGTAACTGTACCATTGGTGGTACCTTTTACCAAAACAGTAACCCCAGGGATGGCCGAGCCATCTTTTGCGCTGGTCACCGTACCGCTAATCGTTCTTGTCTGTGCATAGGCAAAGCTTAGCCCCACAAATAGCAAAAACGCCAGCATCATTGTAAATTTTCTCATAGCGTTAATTTTTTGTTAAAAATTCAAAAAGTAAAAGTAAAAAATTTTTTCTTTCATTTTTTAAAAAATATTAATTTTTTAAAAAATTCCTTAAATTTTTGTTATTACTTAACAGGTTTAAACAATAGTTATTCAAAGTGTTAACCGGTAGTAAAAAATATAAAAATTTTATCAAAAAAAACCATAAACATATGTTTGATAGGAAACATAAAAACCTGTTAACAACGAGAGTTTGCTTTTAACCTGAATTCGAGATAAGACTTGCTTACGGTTACAGATAATTTTCCCATAGACGACTCAAATTGACGAAGTACTATCGGGATAATTCAAGGAAAAGTAATCCGAAACTTTTGCAAAATTACTAATTTTTGTCATCCTGAACGTGGTGAAAAATCTATAAACTACATATAATCAATGCATTAAGATTCTGATCTCGCCTCAGGCGAGATCAGAATGACACTTTCTTCTAAGATTTGCATAGGTATCAACCCTTATAGGACCATTTGTGCTTCAAAGAGATTGCTTTGTCAGCCATCGCATTTATCCAGCCTCGTTTACTTGCAATGATGTACCCGGGGGTACTTTTTGGACAACCTCAGCTACTGCGGTTTAATCATGTCTATTGAATAATAAATTTCTTTTTGATGACCATTTGATCTGTTTTCAGTACAGCAACATAAAAACCTTTTTTTAGCTGACTGAGATCAAGGGTGTATTCATGGGAGCTGTTTACTGCCATTCCCTGAATACGTTTTACCAATTTACCTTCCATATCAAAAACAGAAATATGAAATGCCTTTTTAACTTCCGGTACGTAAAAATGGACAATCCCCGAGGAAGGATTGGGATAAATTTTCATGGTACCCTGCCCCGGAATTTCTCTTACCCCTGTCGTAGGGATGCCAAGCCATTTCCATATTCCCCTCGAACTTGAGTTTTCACTAAAACCACCGGCCCAGCCCACAGAACTGTTATAAAACTTAACCGTGGTATATTGAACAGAATCGTCCAGCATGGTCCAGGTGTTTCCTTCATCCAAAGAATAGGCGGAACCACACTGTGCCAAATTCTGCGAAATGCCGGTAGAAACCAACATCCCCGGTGCATCAGGTATTACTGCCATGTCTGATTTATAATAATGGCCGGTGGGGGTTACCGTTGTCCATGATTTTCCGCCATCCACAGTTTTTACTATTTGGAAACTTGTTATGCTATCTCCCCCCTGGCTGTACTTTGTGTAAGTCGCAATTCCCAGGGTATCATTATGGAAACCAAGGGTTGTCATATCCGGCATTCCCGTAGAGGAAACGCTCCAGTGAAACCCCTGATCACTTGATTTGTATACCCTGCCTTTGCTTGTACCAAACCACACTGTCTTGCCATGCACCGCATACAAATCGACATATCCTGTCTCACCGGTAAGGGCGACAGGCATATGGGAATCGGGGACGGCTGTCCAGTTTGCCCCGCCATTGGTTGTAGTGTAAATCTGAAAATAACTGTTCACAGGATCCCCCATACAAAAACCATCCTCGTTATTCCAGAAATAGACCACATCAGGGAAAGAAGCTTTGTTATCAAAAACAGCTGTTGATTGTTGGTTCCAGGTTTTTCCGCCATCGGTTGTAGCAAAAATACCCCCATGGCCCGTCGTGGCATTATTATTATACATGGCTATCCATGCATGGGTGCTGTCCGTTGCCGAAATGCACCCCACCGTATAACCCACAGGCACACCGGAATATTTTCCGGGTCTCCAGGTATTTCCACCATCAACGGTTTTTGTGAACTCTTGCACGTTAGCATTGTTGCCCGAGCCATCGTAGGCATTTGCCCAAACGACATCAGGATTAACGATAGAAATATAATTAATCCCCCTGTATTGTGCCGAAAAACCTGTAGCCTGAGGTAACCAGGCCCCGGAAGTCAACGGATAAACTATGATAAAATTGGTTTTGGTTTCCGTATTGGTTTTGGTTCCGTTGGAGACCGTCAGGCTGACTTTATAAGATCCCGGTTTGGCATATTTGATATGGGCAGGATTTTCGGCAGTAGAATGAGCGGGCGTTCCCCCCTGGAATGTCCAGTTCCATGAAGTAGGCTTTCCTGTGGAAAGATCGGTGAAACTCACCATCCCCCCTTCGGGGACGACAACAGTACTGGCTTTAAAATTAGCAATGATGGTATGCAAAGCCATGCTGTCCTTTACAGCAACCAAAGCCTTATAGGCATCAATACGACCGGCACCCAGTTGCCCCACATAACCCGGATTTATGGAATCAATATTATCGCAGGTAGCTTTTAGGATTGCTGTTAGTTTTTCCGGTGTCAAAGTAGAATCTTCCGAAAGCATTAATCCACACAAACCTGAGACGATGGGTGTAGCCATGGAAGTCCCCTGCATAAAACTGTAAGAGGTAGTAGAAAGATAAACCGTGCTGTATATCCCATAATTACCATCACTTCCCCCGGGGGCGCAAACATCTATTGCCTTTCCATATTGTGAGAAAGAAGACTTGGCATCATTCGAATTGGTAGAAGCAACACAAATAACATGATGATAATCGGCAGGGTAAGATGGACTGGTGTTCCCATCATTCCCGGCAGCAGCCACCAGCACACACCCTTTGTTATAAGCATAGTTTACCACATTCTGGCCCGTCTGATAATATGCCGGTCCCCCCCATGACATACTAATGACGTTGGCACCGTGATCGGCAGCCCAGACAATACCTTCATAACCATAGGACATGCTTTTTCCGTTGGTGGAATCCCTGGCGATTTTTACCGCCATCAAACTTACTTTATAACCGATAGATGCAATACCAATACTATTGTTGGTAGCAGCTCCCGCCAACCCTGAACAATGGGTCCCGTGAGACCACTCCAGGGTTTTTTTCGGGGGGGTGGGATCGTTGTCATTATTGGCAAGGTCGATCTTGGCAACAATTTTGCTTTGCAGGTCAGGATGATTCACATAAATGCCGTTATCAAGAATGGCAATTTTAATATGCGGATTCCCTTTTTGGATATCCCAGGCTTTTCCGGCTTTTATCACATTCAAATACCAATTGTAAATAGGACTGCTATTGTAATATTTATCATTGGGCGTAAAAAAGATATGGAAAAGCGGGGCTTTTTCCGCATAAACAACATTCTTGTTCTTTTTTAAAGCGCTGATCAAACTGTCTACCGCTTTAATATTTTTAAAATGCAGCAGGTAAGTACGCTGTAGCTGACTGTCCGAAGCCTTATAAAAAGGCCGCGAAGCCCGGGTTAATTTATAGGCTTCCTTTAAGCCTTTTAAACAAGCGAGATGATTGATATTGACCACCCCGTGGACACCAAGGGCTTTTAAAGAAGCCTCTTTTTTCAATTGAAAATAAATTTCCCCATCAACGGCGTTGGGATCAACGGTCTGGGCAAAAACAGAAAAACTGAAAAGGAAAGCAAAAAAAGCCACAAAAAAAATTCTGGTAAATTTTTTCATAATTTGATAATAAAAAAAATAAGAAGGTGTTTTACAAATTGAAAAAGGAGACCATCCCTTACGAGACAGTCTCCTCTTTCATTAAATACCCGCATAAGGGTTAACCCTTACCGTTTGTATATCTATTTCTGCCACCACATGGGCGTATAAAGGGTAGTCTTGGGAGTATTTTTATTATACAAGACTTCAGCCGTAGGATAAGGATACCTGTCAGGAATGCCTTTTGCATTAACCGGAGTCAGGTCCGGAATGCCGGTCCTGCGGTAATCAACCCAGGATTCCGGTTGAAAATAATCGGCATAATATTTTTGGGTCAAAATCTCCGTTAATGAAGGAGAGTCTGCCGTACCTGTATAGGTAGCCAATTTGGCTGTCAGCCAGGCATCAGCCGTAGCATCATAAGTTGCATTTAGTCCTTTGTACATATCAATGCTGCCCGTAATGGCTTTTTTAATATATTCTGCAGCTTTGGTATAGTTTCCTTCATGATAATATGCTTCGGAAGCAATAAACATCAGTTCGGGATAACTAATAAACACAACCGGAGAGGTTTTCTGACCATAAAATAACCCGGCGAGGTAAGCACCTCCGGCAGGAAGGGCCTTGTAAATAAGTGCACGCGGATCATTGTTATCGCTGGCCAGCTTATTAAAGAAACCATTATTATTCACCATATCGCCCCGTTGGTCTTCGTATTGGTACATGGGGTTTTGAGTTGATGGACCGGTACCGAATTTAATTTCCATATTATCAGCATTACTGGTCATGATGTTCTGGTTTTCGATAATATTCGTAATAGTGGTAGCCCAGGTGGAATTTTTATTGGACAAATGCAAGGCATACCTGGCTTTCAGTGCCCAGGCAGCTTTGATCCACTCATTGGTATTACCGCCATAAATATAATCACTCTTTGACAAATTAACATCAAACCCGGTCGGAGACTGTTGGAGCAAATGAATAGCACTCGTAAGCAAGCTTTGAATGGTATCATAAACCTGTTGCTGTGAATCGTACTTCGGCTGAAGTTCGGCATTTCCTTTAAAAGCATCGGTATAAGGGATATCACCGAAAAGATCAGTAGCATTCCCTAACCAGATGGCCATACAAACCTTGGCAATCCCACCGTAAATAGGCGAATACGTTTTTGGATTTAATGATTTGTCCATCAGTATTTTGGTATTCATCATACCATCGCTGGTATACATAGAAGCCCAAAGATTGCCCACATCATTGGATCGATAATTGTAACCGTTAATAGCAGAAGCCTGCCGGGCCGTACCCGTAGCATACTGCATCCACATGGCCGTGGTCCCAACCACATCCATTCCTCCGAGAATATATCCCATATTGACTTCAATAGAAGGCAGCAGGACAAAACCCGGAACATTTGTAACCGCATCAGGATCCTTGTTGATGGAAGGATCCAACCACTTTTTCTGGCATGATGTAACAGTGAACATCAGCAGGACAAGTGTAGCAATCGATATAATATTTATTTTTTTCATAATCAAAAATTTAATAATTTAAACAATAATTAGAATCCTACTTTTAAACCAACAGTATAAGATTTCGTACCGGGCATGTTGAAATAATCAAAGCCTTGGGCATTGGAAGCACCCAGCAAGCTGGTTTCGGGATCAATACCGGTATAAGGAGTGGACAACCAGAGGTTGTATCCCGTCACATAAAGGTCGAGATGTTTAATCCAGTTAACATTCTTCAACAAGTTTTTCTTAAAGTCGTAGGAAACAGTAATCGTCCGTAGACGTACCCATCCGGCATCCTGAACATACGGAGAGGAAGGACCAGTGAAACCACTGCCGTAACCATCCCAGAAACGCCAGTTTTCATCCAGTTTTACTTTCTGTGTATTTGGCACTCCGGTGGAAACTACTTTTCCTGTTACAGGATCAACATGTCCCATAACGCCTTTCCACACATAATCCTTATTACGGTTTGCCGTCTCGCCACTTTTACCAAAGAAATCCAGGGCACCGAGGGTACCGTTCCACATCTGTCCGCCATGTTTAATGTCGATCAGGAAAGAAAGACTAAAGCCCTTAACAGTCAGTGTATTGGTAATACCCATAGTCCATTTGGGCTGAATAGTCCCTAATTTTGAGGTCTGCGAAGCCGGAATAGGATAACCGTAGAATTCATCGTTTTTATTGTCATCAATGATCAAATTT
>JALUYM010000091.1 GCA_027018745.1 Bacteroidales bacterium
GGAGTGACGATGGGTTCATCGCATACCGGACAGCTTTCCAATAATTTTTCACCACAATAGGGACAAAAAGTATTTTCCTCTTCTTTCAAACAGAAATAATCACAAGCGGGACAAATTTTAAATTCTGTATTCAGTTTATCCAGTTTTACCATCTCACTTTTTTCTTTTCTCTGTTCAACAAATGTGCCACATCTCAGAACTATTTGTTTATTAGGATTTTTTGTTTAATTTTGAACCGGAAATCAACACCAATTGTAGAAAAGTATTTCCACAGTGAGGAAACCCTCAGCCACAAATTGTTAAGTACGGTTCATGAAAAAATTATTGACGCGGCTTTTTGCTTTTTTTCTGGTTTTTGCCATCTCATTTCAGGAAGTTTCAGCCAAAGTAAAATGGGAACACCTGAAAACCCCTCAGGGCATTGCCCGAATTATCGGGGGAAATTCCCTAAACGATTTCTGGGTACTCGATAATAACAACCTTATTTATCATTTTAATTTGGGGCAATGGGACCGCTTTCCCCATGAAAAAATTTTCCCCCGGGTCAACTCCCGGTATTACAACCCAATCCTTGTGGGTGAAAACCATGTCTTTGTCCTTATGACAACTTACAACTGGAAAACCTACATTGCTGAAATAAAAAACGGGAAGATCATTCACTATAAAATGGTAACGAAAAACCCATTATACAGAATTACCAGGGTTGGTAACACTTTTTATGCCACGGGAGATTTCGGATTGATACTAAAACTGGAAAACGGACAATGGAAAAAAATTTCCTCTCCGGTGCACACACATATTTTTGCCGAAACAGCAGGGAAAAAAGGTACATTGTGGCTTGGCACCCAAAGCGAAGGGGTTTTTGTGTACAACGGTAAGGTTTTTAGGCACTTCCCTTTGCCAAAAAAAGAAGCAAAATCAGCCGTTACCAAAATGCTCATGTTGCATGACACTCTTTTTATCAACACCGAAAAAAACAAAAGTTACAAGCTATGTGGCACGAAATTTTACCCAATCCCCGAAAGCCAAACACCGTTTCACAAAAAAACAGAACTTCTCAAAAACGGTTATTACAAAATTGTTTCTCAAGACAACAAGGTTTTTTTTATTCCGTATTTTTTTAAAATTCAGTCGTTTAAATCCTTACCCAATGGCCATGCGCTTTTACTATCAAGCAACCACCAGCTTTTTTATAACCGGAAAATTTCAGGAAATTTCTTTCTCAATTTTGCTGCCTTATACGGGTTAAAAGGTCCGGAATATTCTTTTATCCCTTTCGACATGTTTCCAGGAAAAGCAGAAAAAACACGTTATCAAAAAATGCGCCCGGCCATTCTTCTCACTGATTTCAATCACGACCTTTACGAAGACATCCTTTTATTTAACGTTTCCGACGAACGGCATCCGTTTCTCTACCTGAACAACCACAACCATTATTTCAATAATTTTTCAAGACCGCAGGGACTCGACCGGCTTACTTTTAACGGAATGCTTTCTTATGCTTTTGATTTGAACGGTGACGGCATCCCGGAAATCATTTCCACCGATTTCCGGGATAATCATCCATATCTCAATATCCTTGAGAAAACAGCAGGAAAATATCAACTATCCCAAACCCTTCCACTACCGGAAAAATACAGCACGAACCCTTTACAATATCTTAGTTTTACAGATATTGACAAAGATGGCAACCTTGACATGGCACTAACTTTTGGTTACAGTGCTTCCGGAAAAGGGACAATCCTTTTTCTAAAAAACAACGGTTACGGCTACTTTGAACAACCTGATACCACATGGGAAAAGCAATTTTCGGGCTGGAACGTTCAAACCATTTTTGCCGATTTTGACAATGATGGCAAACAGGATATGTTTGTTTCCAGAAACTGGGGTTCCAATGTTATCTTTTTCCGTGAAGCTGCAGGATGGAAAATAAAAAAACTCAACAAAACACCCTATTCAAAACTTCAACAAAGAAAAGGCATGACGCTTGCTTTTGACTACGACAACGACGGGGATTTGGATATTGTTACCCTTGCGGAGAATCCGTTTATCCGCCTGCTACGTAACGATGGCAAAAGAAATTTTCAGGATATTACCGAAAAATCAGGATTGAACAAACTGAATACAGGCATAAAAAGCGGTCACATCACCGCGGCCGATTTTAACAACAATGGTTTCACCGATTTGTTCATCGTTGCCCGTAACGGAAAACACTGGAAAAATTACCTTTTTTTAAATGACTCTGCAAAACAGTTTCTCGACCGGTCAAAAGAAATGAATATTTCAAACGGTCAGGTAGAATTTGCAGCAGCCGGAGATATTGACAATGACGGGGATATTGATCTTTACGGCTTTAAACAAGGGAACAATATTTTATGGCTCAACAACCTCAACAGCAACAATTTTATACAATTCCGCCTTACAGGGATAAAGTCAAACAGTGCAGCAATAGGGGCAAAAATTTGGCTTTACGAGGCCGGCCACCTCGGTAACAGCAACTATTTGTCCGGTTATCGCCAAACAGGGAGCAAACTTACCGGATGGGGTTACCAGAACGAAAACATCGTTCATTTTGGTGTAAACAAGAACAAAAGATATGATGTCAGAATAGTCTTTCCTGCAGGAAAAACAAAGATATTGAGAAACCTTTTACCCGGGAAGACCATTCACGTAACCGAAATATCAGCTCCGGTCTCCTGGTTCTATCTTGCAGACAACAAAATCCGTATTTTATTTAGGGACAAAGAATTTCTTTCTTATCTCACCGTCATTTTGTTGGGGCTGTTCTTTTTGATGTTTACCATCCAATATGGGACAAAAGAATTTAGATGGGATGTGCGGTTGACAACCATCATCGTCTCTCTGAACCTTATAATTTTTGCTATTTTGCTCATTGTGCTTTATCGGGACGAAACAAGTATGAAATACTATCTTCCCCTCGCTGTGATTTTTTCCGGCTCGTTCGGGCCCCTTGGATTTTTTCTATGGATGAAAAGATTTACCAGTCTTAAATCGGGAAAAGAGAATGATTATGCTTTGTTTCAGGCCTTACAGAATTTTGCCCACGGTGCCTGGGCCACCAGTAATCTCAACAGCCTGCAACTTTTTTTTGAAAACATTTCACCTGAAGATTTACATGACAAAACCTTTCTTCAATCCTTTAAGAAAAGAAAAGAAACCTTTTTCAACCTTACGCTCCCGGAAATTAATGAAATCCTTTCTCTCACGGAAAAAAGCAATAAAAACAGGGAACTGCTTCCCACAATTGTCCAAAACAAGGAAAAAATGGTACAAATACTTACATCAGGCCTTTCCGTAATAAGTCCTATGGACATCACACATTTTACCACAGCCGTAAAAAAACTGAGGGAGGCCCTTTCATTACTCAAGAACGAAATCTTTGCGGGGCATTCGTGTTATCCTTCCCACATTCTCGGTAACCTGCGGGA
>JALUYM010000092.1 GCA_027018745.1 Bacteroidales bacterium
GTGGTAGCAACAAAAATAACCTTTTTCTTCATTTCCTGTAACAATGCGGGGCGCCCAAGTAATTCATTTGTAGCGTTGAACAAAGAATCGGCAGTATGCCCGAAATTACGGCCAATGTTGTATTGTGCAACCAAAGCAGCCATTTCTCCATTCACATTATTCAATATAGGAACCCCGACAGAAAGATAATCATTGAATTTGTAAGAATAAGCTACCCGGGTCCCCTTTTTAAAACTGTTTATGGCGATATCGGCAAAACTTAAATATTTCAGGTACCCGGCATAATCCAGAAAGCCGGTTACTTCAATGTTTAAATCAAATTGTTTTTTGAACTGCAATATTTTACCGGTTTCCTGACCATCGCCAATAAAAATAAGTTTTGCATGATATCGGTTTAATGATGAAAGTTTTTTAAAACTTTCAAGAATTATGTCTATGTCGTAACTGTTGCCCAGCATGCCTCCAAAGCAAATCCATTTTTGTCCGGAAGGTTTGTCAATTTTCAAAGGGCTTGATGCGGCCAGTGCTTTGCATTTCTCTGCATCAGTGCCGAGATAAACGGGCACAGCTTTTGTTTTACGGTTAAACTTCTGAGCGTGGCGTGCATATTCTTCAGAACCGGCGAAAAGGTAATCGGCCGACCGGTAAACTTTTTCTGCCATTTTTTTCCATGGAAAAGTAATCAGTTGCATGATTTTTCTGTGTGAGGAGAGTACCATGAACGATTCTGGCCACAAATCTATGACATCCACCACCAAAGGTACCATTTCTTTTCTGCAATAATGGTTACATGCCAAACCGGCAGTAACAGCAGGTACCAGGCAATAAACTTTTGCAGGCCGGTAAGGAAGCTTGTTCAGGTATTTTTTGAGCCTTACGGCAAAAACGATATGGCTGTAAAGCCGGCGGAAATCAATATTTTTTTTATATGTGGGTACCGGCAGAAAAGTAATGTCCGAAGGATGTTGCGCCGGGTTGTGCTTTTGTTTGGTACGATGATTAAAGTCTGTGGTGATCAGCTCAACGGTTGCCCCCTTCTCTTTCAACAACCTGTAAATTGTACTGATACGGATGTTATCCGAAGCTTCGTAATAAAAAAGGGAAACCAGTATTATTTTTTGTTCGTTTGCCATAGCGATTGGAAAGATTCTTCTCAGTTGTATCAGGGTTGTCCAAAAAGCCTGGTTATTAGGGTTCTCGCAAAAACCGCAAAGAAGACGCCAAAAACGCAATAAATTTACCTTCAAACAATTGATTTTGCGTACTTAGCGAAGAAATTTGGCGACCTTTGCGTGAAACAAAATTTTTAGGAAGCTCCGACTTTTTGAACCATCCGCCAATACGGACTGAAAATCATTTTCTCAAATACCTTTTCATAACATAAAACAGCAGCCAAAACCGATACCGGAGTTTGTAAGACAGGCTGAAATCGGAAAGGCGGTCGTCCGTTTTCTGAATGGCGGCCGTAAAATTATCTTTGTGCCGACGATAATAGATCAACTTTTCATCAAAGAAAAAAACATTTCCAACACATTCGGCCACCAGGCCAATCCATACATCGTGCATGGATATCTTTTCTGGAAACGGCAGAACACGGTTCAGGATTTTCCGGTTAAATGCCAAAGCACATCCCAAAAACGAATTTTTTTTCAGGTTTCTCCAAAATCCTTTTCCAGAACCTTTCCAGTCAAAATAAGATTCATGGATAATCTTCTCATTTGCATCTACAATATACGCATTACACACCACCAGGTCGTACTGTTGTAATTTATGCACCACAGAAGATACCCGTCCCGGCAGCCAAACGTCATCCTGGTCTGCCAGAAAGATGTTGTCGCCCCGTACATTTTTCAAAGCATTTTCTATGTTGAGGACAGGACTTTTAAAGTGATTTTCTTCCAATAAAACAATACGCCTGTCGCCATAAGATTTGATAATATCTACCGTGCGGTCGTTGGATGAATCATCCGAGATCACCAGTTCATCCTCTTTCCCAAGCTGCTGTAAAATGGTATCAAGTTGTCGTTTGAGATATTTTTCACCGTTGAATGTGGCCATACATACAGAGATCATCGCTCAGAAAATTTTTGAAAAAGTCATCTTTATTTTGTACCCTGTGAATTTCAGGACAGAAAGCCGGAAATCCAGTTTTCGCAACATCCTGACAGCATCTTTGTTTTGTGAAAACGTTTTGGGCAACCCTGCCAGACGACGGACATAATATTTTTTGTCGGCATTGTAGGTGCCGATATTATTTGTGGCATGCATACGGTACAAAACCGTAGGCCGGGCAATATAATCGGCCACCCCTTTTTGGGATATTTTCAGGGCAATCCACCAGTCGTGCATGACAGCTTCTTCCGGAAACGGCAACACGAGCTCTTTTACTTTTTTGTTGATCATCACCGTACAACCCACTACCGGATTATTGACCAACAGTCTGTAAATATTCAAAATATTGGCCGGGTCTGTTTTCATATATTCCCAGAATGAGGGATATATTTCCCGCAACATTTTATCGGTAACGATGAGGTCGGTGAATACCAGGGCCGGAGCTTCCGGATAATGGTATTCCAGCTTTTGCATTTTAGCCAGCGTCTTTTCAATTTTTCCGGGAAGCCAGACATCATCCTGGTCGCAAAACAGCACATAATCCGCTTCACTTTGTTGCAATAAATATTCAAAACTTTTTTTTGGCCCAAGTTGTTTTTTCCCCCCTTTTAGAAGGGTAATGCGGCCTTTGTCTTTGTCATAATAACTTTTCAGCAGTTCCGGGGTCCGATCGGCAGAGCCATCATCACGTACCAGCAAATGCCAGTCAGTATAAGTCTGGCCATACAACGACCGGATCAGATCATCAAGAAAGGGAGCCCCGTTGAAAGTGGAAAGTAAAATATCTGTTTTCAAAACGAATAAAAAAATTCAGAAGTTTTTAAATCTATTTTTTGTTTAAAAGGATCAATTTTTCAGGCGTGGACGCCTGAAACGGTTTCGGTCTTCAAGCGTGGACACTTGAAGCGGGGACTTGAACCGGATTCAAAAAAGTGTGGGTAAAAACATAAACCAAAACCAGCATGCCCGTGGAACTCAACAACAACGGGTTGGTGCCTGAAATAAACAAATAAGCAAGGTAAGCGATGAACAAATGACTGATCTTTCTGGCTTTTATCTCAGCCACCAATGGCAGTACCAACACCACAACGAACACCAGGGTGATAGGAATTCCCCATATTCTGACAAGCTCCAGGTAAGTAAGTTCGGACACACTGATAAAACGATGCAGCGACGAAGCATAAAACATGCCCCCGATACCCTGCCCGAACAAAAGGCTCAACAAATGATGGTCAAAAAAACCGGAATAGGAAGAAAGGTAACCAAACTTGATGGCATTGGAAGTTTCCTGTCTGTTCAAAAAAGTGGTAACTGCCGAAGGTAA